>JAJZPX010000025.1 GCA_021811025.1 Actinomycetes bacterium | reverse complement strand
CTCGCCCGTGATCTGGGCGTTGCTCGCCCTCTTCGTGGCCGGCATCGTGTTCTTCCTGTTCTGGGAGACCCGCGCGCCGTACCCCGCGCTGGATCCGGTGCTGTTCCGCAGCCGCGTCTTCGACTTCTCGGTGCTGGCGGCGTCGCTGCAGTCGCTCGCCATATTCTCGCTGCAGTTCCTCGTGATCTTCTACCTGCAGGGCGTGCGCGGCTACACGCCGCTCATGGCCGCGCTGCTCCTGCTGCCGTACCCGATAGGTCTCGTGCTCCTCGGACCGTTCTCCGGGCGCCTCTCCGACAGGATCGGCGCGCGCGTCCCGGCGACCGCCGGGCTGCTGATCCAGGTGGCCGGCCTCGAGTGGCTGGCCACCATCGGCCTCACGGCGACGTACCTGCAGATAGCCGTCGGGCTCGCGATCGCCGGCATCGGCGCCGGCCTCTTCTTCTCGCCGAACACGAGCGCGGCGATGACCGCGTCGCCCCGCGACAAGCTCGGCGTAGCATCGGCCACGCTGACGACGTTGCGGAACGCGGGGATGGTCACGAGCTTCGCGCTCTCGCTCGCCGTGGCCGCCGCGGCCATCCCGCCGAAGCTGGTGCTTGCGCTCTTCGTCGGAACGAGCGGAGCGCTGGCGCTTCCGCTGAAGGAGGCGTTCGTCGCGGGGATGCACGCCGCGCTGCACGTGAACTCGGTGATCTGCGTGGTCGCGGCGCTGATGTCGCTGGTGCGAGGGCGCGAGGTGCGGAGCGCCACGCCGGCGGCCCCGGGCGGAGTCGGCGTGTCCCCGGGCTGACGCCCATCGCGGAGCTCAGGCCTCCTCGTCCGGCGCGGGGGCGGTCTGCGCGGCCTCGTGCCGCTTCCACGGCAGCACGCCCTCCATCTCGACCTCGAGCGACCACGACAGGAACGTGCGGATGACCACGAGCAGACCGAGGGCGAGCAGGTTGTCGAGCGTGGGGGCGACCGCAACGGTGCGGATGAGGTCGGCGGCCACGAGTATCTCGAGGCCCAGGAGCACGCTTCGGCCGAAGATCCCGCGCATCGTCCTGTAGCGCGTTCCTGCAGGGGCCGCTCGCGCCTGGAGGGTCCGCGCCGCCGCGAGGACGAAGCCGCCGATGATGACGAGCACCCCGGTCATCTCGAAGGTGCGGGTCACCCACTCCATGACGGTCTTGATCGCCATGCGCGCCTCCTCACGCCTCGATCCGCGAGAACGTGAAGACGCCGAACCACGCCAGGACCACGGTCAGCGCCGCCAGCACCCCGAGGTCGATCCCGATCCCGAAGCGGCTCTGGTGGATCAGCACGTCGCGAAGGCCGTCCACCGCGTACGACAGCGGGTTCACCGCCGACACCGCGAACAGCAACAGCGGGATGCCCACAAGCGGATACAGAGCGCCGGAGAGGAAGAACATCGGGAAGACGACGAAGTTGTTGATCGCCTGAAAGCCCTGGAAGTCGTTGACCAGCGACGCGATGCCGGTGCCGAGGCACGCCATCGACACCGCGAGCACGATCATCACCACGAGCGCGACGGGCACCAGCGCCCAGGTGTCGGGCCGGAAGCCGAGGACGAGCGCGCTCACGAGCACGAGCACGCCCTGGATGAACGCGATCGTCGCCCCACCGAGGACCCCTCCGAGCATGATGGTGAAGCGGGAGACCGGCGCGACCAGCGTCTCCTTCAGGAACCCGAACTGCTTGTCCCAGATGATCTGGATGCCCCAGAACACGGACGAGAAGAGGATCGTCTGGACGATGACGCCTGGCACCAGGAACTCGATGTAGTTGCCGCCGCCCGCCCTCTTGAACACCGAGCCGAGACCGTAGCCGAGCGCGAGCAGGTACAGGATCGGCTGCCCGACGGCGCCGAGGATGCGCGACCTGGAGCGAACGTAGCGGCGCATCTGCCTCAGCCACAGCACGTACAGCATGTCCGCGGTCATCGCCGCTGCCCCCTTATGCGCTCGCGGAGCTGCTCGCCGCCCGTCACCCTCTCCTCGCGCACCTCCGTGCCGGTGAGGCTGAGGTACGCCGCCTCGAGCGTGGCCGCGCGGGTCCGCTCCTTGAGCTCCTGCACCGTCCCCGTCGCCACGATCCTGCCATGGTCGATCACCGCGATCCGGTCGGCCGCCATCTCGGCCTCCTCGATGTAGTGCGTGCTGAAGAAGACCGTCGTGCCGCTCCTGTCGTTCATCTCGTTGACGTGCTGCCACAGCAGCGCGCGCGTCTGCGCGTCGAGACCGATGGTCGGCTCGTCGAGGAAGAGGATCGAGGGGTCGTGCAGCAGGCCTCGAGCGACCTCGAGCCTCCTCACCATGCCGCCGGAGAAGGTCTTGACGTAGTCGTTCGCGCGGTCGGAGAGCCTGACGAGCTCGAGGAGCGACCCGATGCGCCCCTGCATCTCGGCGCGCGGGATGCCGTAGAGGACGCCGTGCAGCTCCATGTTCTCGTACGCCGTCAGTTCCGTGTCGACCGTCGTGTCCTGGAACACGATGCCGAACTGCCGCCGAGCCCCCGTCGGGTCCCGCACCGCGTCGCGGCCGTTGAGGCAGATCGTGCCCTCGGTGGGTCTAAGCAGCGTGGTGAGCATCTTGATGGTGGTGCTCTTGCCGGCGCCGTTCGGACCGAGGAACGCGAACACCTCGCCGTGCCTGACGCCGAGGTCGATGCGGTCGACCGCGACGAGGTTGCCGAAACGCCGCATCAGACCTCGCACCTCGATGGCGGCGGCAGAGGCAGGCACGTCTTCCGCGGTCACTTGGCAGCCGTCCTTCCCGGCGGGCAGGATCCGCCGGATCACGGGCCCCCCGCTCTCGTCGATGAGGTCCGTCGAGGACAGATACCCAGGTGGCGGCAGGCCGCTCACCTGAGGAACAGGCTGTACGTGAGCACCGCGCCGACGAACGACGTGAACGCGACGTACTTCCAGTCGTGCTCGACGAACGCGAAGAACACGACCGACGCCAGCACGCGCACGTAGGGCGTCAGCATGAGGACCGCGAGGCCTAAGTCGGCCAGCGCCTGAGGAGCGCTCGCCGCGCCCGTGACAGCTCCCAGCGACAGAAGGAAGGAGACGAGGCTCGTGCCGGGCAGGGCGAAGGTCAGCGCCGGCGATCCGGTGACGACCCATTGCCACACAAGCGCGAGCGAGAGGAGCACCACCGAGATCGAGACACCGGCGAGGAGGATCCACCCGATCAGCGTGTCCATCAACCCGACCACGTCGCGCGGGGCGCTCATCCGACACCCGCCAGCCCGCGCCAGATCATCTCGAGGCCGAGGACGACCAGCACGACCATGAAGAACAGTCGCACGGAGCGGTTCGTTAGCCTCACGAGCACGCGTGTGCCGATGAGGGCGCCGGGGAGGATGCCCAGGACGACCGGCGCTGCGAGCGCGGGGTCTATCAGGCCCGCCGCGAGGTAGACGCTGGTGCCGGCGAGCGCCGTCACCCCGATGATGAGGTTGCTCGTGGTCGTCGACACCTTCGAGGGCAGGCGCATGATCAGCTCGAAGATCACCACCTTCAGCGCTCCGGCCCCGATGCCCAGCAGTCCGGCGGTCAGCCCAGCGACGAACATGAACGGCCCGCCGAGCCACGACCGCTGCCCCTCGTACCGTATCGTCTCCCGCTCTCCCGCGTCGTAGAAGGTTCCGCGCAGGTCCAGCGAGCGCGTGAAGCGGTCCCGCGGCCGTTCCTGCGTGCCGCGCTCCGTTCCGCGTTCCAGGAACAGCGCCCCCCACGACGCGAGCAGCACCAGGCCGAAGACGACGAACAGGATGGCGCGCCCCGAGACGATCGTGATCGTGGCGCCCACGATCGCGCCCACGATCGTGAACATCTCGAGGAACATCCCGACGCGCAGGTTGGTGATCCGGTCGCGGACGTACGCCGACGCCGCGCCGCTCGAAGTCGCGATCACCGAGATGATGCTGGCGGCGATCGCCTGCTTGATGTCCACGCCGAGGAGGGTGAGGACGGGGATGATCACTATGCCCCCGCCCATGCCGCTCATCGCCCCGATGAACCCGGCGACGACGGACACCGCAATCAGCACCGCGACCGAGGGCATCGCGCTCCTTCCGCTCTAGGCGGAATACCCGGCCCGATGCCGGCGGAAACGGCCGGGTCAGCCGCGGGTGCCGGTGAGCACCGAGAAGCGCTCGAGCAGGTCGTGCGGCTCGACGTCGCCGAAGCCGGCCGAGCGCATGCCCGACGCGATCTCCTCGGCCGCCACACGGCTCTCCTCGGAAGGCCCGAAGCCGGGCACGTGCGCGCCCTTCTTCCAGTCCACCACGAGCAGCCGCCCGCCGTCCGCCAACAACCTGCGCGCCTCGCTGAGCGCGGCCGCGGTGTCGTCGAACTCGTGGTACACGCCGATCATGGTGACCACGTCGGCGACCTCGTCCGGCAGCGGGACGGCGCTCCCGCGCCCCAGGACGGGCGTGACGCGCCCGGCCACGTCCTCGGGCAGATGCGCGCGCATGAACGCGAGCATGTCCTCGGAGACGTCGACGGCGTAGAAGCGCGCGTCCGGTGCGAGGCGGGCGAACGCGGCGGTCACGAGGCCCGTGCCGGCCCCTACGTCGACCACCGCTCGCGGCGAGGGCACGCCGGCCGCCTGCCACACGGCCTCGGGTCGCAGCATCTCCAGCCGTCGCGGGTCGTTCAGCCGCTCCGCCCTCGCCGGGTCGAACCTGTGTCCATTCATGCGCGCTCCTTTTCGTGCTTCCTGCATACCGCGTTCATCCCGCATTCACACCCCACTTGCATGCTCGTCCTGTCCGTGACCGAACGAACCGAGGAGGACCTGCATGACCACCGCCGATCGCGTGACGCGGCGCCGCGCCAGGGCGCTGCGTCTCGCCGTCCTGATCGCCGTTCTCGCCGTGAGCACCGTCATCGGCCTCGTCCACCAGGTGGTGGCCGGCCCGGCGCCCGCCGGCGTCGACGCGCTCTGCCCGTTCGGCGGGATCGAGGCCGCGTACTCCCTGCTCGCTGCGGGCGCGTTCCTGCCGAAGCTCGCGGCCGGCAGCCTCGTCCTCCTCATCGCGAGCGTGCTCGTCGCGTTCGTCTTCCGCCGCTCGTTCTGCGGCCAGATCTGCCCGCTGGGGACGATCCAGGAGCTGTTCGGGCGTCTCGGCCGGAGGCTGGGCGCCGGAGGACGTGCCGTACCGGCGGCGCTCGACAGCCCGGCGCGGTACCTCAAGTACGTCGTCCTCGCCGTGTTCACGATCTGGACGTGGGCCGCGGCGGAGCTCGTGATGCGTCCGTACGACCCCTGGGCCACGTACCACCACCTCACCTCGGGCGAGCTGCTCACCACGTTCCCGGTCGGCCTCGCCGTGCTCGCCGTGACCGCCGCGGCGTCCGTCTTCTACGACCGCTTCTTCTGCAAGTATCTGTGCCCGATGGGAGCGTTCCTCGGCATCGTGGCGCGTGTCGGGCTCGTAAAGGTGCGCCGGGACCGGGGCGCGTGCGTCGATTGCGGCAAGTGCGACGAGGCGTGTCCGATGAACGTGAGGGTGTCCGAGGCGACGGACGTGAACGACATCGAGTGCATCGGCTGCAACGAGTGCGTGAACGCGTGCCCGGTGAAGGGCGCGCTCGAGGTGCGCGGACCCCGCGAGACGAGGGTGGGGGCCGCGACGCTCACCGGGGCCGTGCTCGCGGTGATGCTGCTCGTGGTCGGCGTCACCACCGCGACAGGCGACTTCTCCTGGACCACCAAGTCGGTCGTGGCGAAGTCCCGCGAGGCAGGCGCGTTCGACGCCGGCGCGGTGAACGGCCGGACGTCCCTGGCCGAGGTGGCCGAGGCGTCCGGCGTGCCGCTGGAGTCGCTGCTGGAGCGCTTCGGGGTGCCGCGGGGAGACGCGGCGAAGCCGATGCGCGAGATCAAGGACGAGCGCGGCTTCACGCCCGAGGACGTGCGCGCCTTCGTGGAGGAGCGGCTGGCGAAGCCCTGACGGCCGCGTCAGGGCTTCGCCTCTCCGCCGGTGTCTCGCAGCGCCTCGGCTATCGGCTCGTGCTGCAGATCGCCGGCGTGCACGACCACGCCGTCGAGGAGCACGAACGGGAAGTCCGCGCCTGTCGCCATGTGGTCGAGCACGGCGTCGCGCTCGGCACCCGTGATCGAGTACAGGTCGCCCTCGCGCGCCTCGAACGGCACGCCCGGGAGAGCCTCACGCAGCCGCGACTCCAACACCTGGAGCCCCTGGGACTCCGGCAGGTCCCACGACAGACCCTGCGCGTACAGGTCCACGTAGTCCGCCGCGACTCCCGGGCCGCCTCAAGTGTCGCAGTTATCGACGACGAGCAGGTCGTGCGGCACGCTCATCCTCCTGGCTCGGCCTAGGCCGCCGTAGCAGCCGCTTCCATGCAGCGCCCGTCGCGGATGCACTCGATGAACATCGGCACGAGGTGCGGGATGAGCAGCGGCAGGTAGTTCGGCATCAGGGCTTCCATCGTCTTCGGCAGCAGGTCCGGCATCTGCTCCTCCATATCGGCGGGGAGCGGGCCGACCCAGTCGCTCACCGCGACGAGCATGTCGGGCATGACCTTGCCGAGGATGCCGGGCGCCATCGCCGGGAACATGAGCGGCATCATCTTCTCCATCATAGCGAGCCCGCCGGGCACGCGCCGCATGGCCGCCATCATCGGCTTCATGCCGAGCGGCATCGCGTTCATCATCTGCGGGAAGATGCGGCTCATCAGCTTCGCCATGTTCTCGGGCTGCATGAGCAGGATGAACTTGTCGAAGTAGCCCCACATCTCGAGCGAGTAGTCGCTCTTGCTCTCGATGTGGATCCCGAGACCCTCCATCACCACTCGCGCGAGGTCGTCCACCGGCATGTCGATGCCGTTCTTGACGGTCGAGTCGCGCAGCTGCACCTGGCAGCAGGGGCAGAGCGCCACCATCGCGTCGGCATTCACGTCCACGGCCTCGTCGAGCCGCTGCTTACCGAGCACGGGCGCCACCGGCGGCTCGCCGATGAGCGTCAGCACCGATCCGCAGCAGTAGCCCTCCTCGCGGTTGTGCTCCATCTCCACGAGCTCGACTCCGGGGATGGCCTTCAGCAGCTCCCTCGGCGGCTCGTAGATGCCCTGAGCGCGGCCGGCGTGGCAGCTGTCGTGGAACGTCAGCTTCTTCTCTACCGGGTGGTCGAAGACGAGCTCGCCCTCGGCCACCTTCTCGGCGGCGATCTCGGAATAGTGCTTGATCTCGAACTCGAAGGCTTCGCCGCGCTTGCGCGCCAGGTCGGCGTACATCTCCTTCCACACCAACCCGCAAGCAGGGCAGGAGGTCACGATCGTCTTCGCGCCGCGCTTGCGGGCCTCGGCCGTGTTGTGCTCGTAGATCCTCTCGAACTCGTCCCACTTGCCGGCGACCTTCATCGGGATGCCGCAGCACGCCTCGTCGGCGCCCATGTAGGTGAACTCCACGCCCGCCTTGTCGAGCAGCCGCACGCTCGCTTCCGCGACGTCGGTGTTGACGAAGCTCGCGGTGCAGCCGGCGAAGTACATCACCTCGGCCTTGTCCTTGATCTTCGGCCGGATGTCGTCGGGCACCCAGTCCGCGCGCTTCTCGCGCTTGCCGGCCCAGATGTTGTTCTGGCCCTGCAGCGACGCGCGGATCATCTCGAACGGCGGGAACGTCATCCGCTTCTCTTCGTGGATGAGCTTGCCGCGCATCGTCATCCAGCTGTGCTCGACGGGGAGGCCGAGCTGGCAGCGGGTGTTGCACACCTCGCACGTGGTGCACACGAGGAACGTGTCGACCATCTTCTGGTCGAATTTCTCGCGCCCCTCGACGACCTCGCGCAGGTACAGGTACTTGCCGCGCGGCGAGTGGCTCATCCAGCCGCGGCCGGAGTACTCCTCACAGGTGTGCACGCAGTAGCCGCACTGCGCGCAGGAGTACGCGTAGAAGGCGACGTCCGCGGGGACGCCGTTGACGTCCTTCGCGTTCACCATGTCGCCGGTCGGCACCTTGGCGGCGTTCGCGATCGGCCTCACGACGGGCTCGAGCGCCGAGGCGGTCGCCATGAGCGTGTCGATCGCCCCTCGGCCGAGGACCTTGCCGGGGTTCATGATCCCGTGCGGGTCGACGCCCTTCTTGTGCTCCGTGAGACGCTTCACGCGGTCCTCGCCCAAGACGGAGGCCGCTTCGCGACGGAAGTACAGACCGGTGGAGTACGCCGTGCCGCCGTGGCGCTTGGCGATCTTGATGACCGACAGCGACAGCGCGAACGCGGTGTTGAACGCGAACGTGCGCTGGTCGTGAGGGATGAAGCCGAGCAGGACGACTTTGTCGCCCTTGCCGACCATGCCCTCGAGCACGAACGGCTGGTCGATCTTCTCGTCGATCTCGGCGAGCACGTCCGCCATCCCGGCGAGCGGCACGACGACCTCGGTCGGGATGATCGAGGGGCCGATCCGCTTCAGCCGCATCGGGGCGAACCGCAGGTCCCACTCATGCTCGGCTGCCTCTCGCGGCAGCTCCGTGCCGCGATTCGCCGCTGCGATCTCCGTCAGCGGCGCGTCGATCGCCCCGCGCCGCGACGCCGGGTACGCGACCATCGCGATGTACGCCACAGGGAGCTCGGGGTCGGCCTGCGACTGTGCCTCCTCGTAGGCGTGAAGGTGCCGGTGGGGCAGGCGCTTCTTCAGGCGGACGGACTCAGGGTTGATGTACGTGATCGACCAGATCGGCAGCCGCTGTGCGGAGACGTCGCCCAGTGCGGCGGCGAGGGAGCGCGCGTCCGGGAACGCGATCGCGCGCACTACCTGCTCCTCGAGCGACCGCAGTGCCAGCGTGACCTGCGTGATGATCCCGGTGGTCCCCTCAGCGTCGGCCACGACGTCGCACAGCTCCTGGGCCTTGACGTCGACCACCTCGCCGTTGGGCCGCACGACGCGGACCGAGACGACGTTGTGCTTGAACTCGCCGTACTCGTAGCTGCCGAAGCCCGAACCGCCCTGCGCGAGCCACCCCGCCACGGTGGACGACGGCGCGGACGAGGGATACATGCGAAGGGCGAGCCCGTCTTTGGCCAGTTCGCGGTCGAGGACCTCCCAGATGACGCCGGGCTGCACGGTGGCGCACGCGCCGTCGCAGTCGACGGACAGGATGCGGGCCATGCCGGACAGATCGGCGACGACCGCGCCGTCCTGAGGCAGCACCCCACCGTAGCCTGAGGTGGAGGCGCCTCGGGGAACGAGCTTCAGCCCCTCGGCCGCCGCGAGTCTCACCAGCGCGACGACCTCTTCCTCGGTCTTGGGCCTGACCACCGCTCCCGCGATGCCCGCCGGCACGAACGGCTTCACGAGCTTCGGCATGTCGCCGATGTCGGATGAGTACAGCTTCCGCTCGACTCGGTCCGTGCGCACCCTGTCCCCGAAGATGCCGCGCAGCTTCTCTTCTACACGCTCGTTTACGGCACTCATGTGTTGTTCGCTCCCGTTGGATCGGTAGACATACCCGGCGGGGTATCCCCCCTCCAACGGGAGCATATACCAGGCCAGCTTAAGAATCAATAACGATTCCAAACGTGCCGCTCACATTCGCATCGCGGTCCCTTCGTTTCCCGGCGGCGCCCTGGAGGGTAAACGGGCCGCATGAGCACGTCGTACCCGCGGCGCGCGATGCTACAATCGGGCTCGGAGCCGGCTCGTCACGGGAGGTTGTTCGATGGACAGTCTCGACGGAATCGCGGGGCGCCGCAGCGTCAGGCGCTTCGGTCAGGAGCCTGTGGACGACGAGACGGTCGAGAAGCTGCTGCGGGCGGCTATGGCGGCGCCGTCCGCCGGCAACCAGCAACCGTGGCGGTTCGTGGTCGTCCGCGACCGGGAGGTCCTTCGGCGGCTGGCCGACGCGAGCCCGTACGCCTCGATGCTCCCCACCGCTCCCGTCGCGATCGTCGTCTGCGGCGAGCCGGCGGTCGAGAAGCACGTGGGATTCTGGGTGCAGGACTGCTCGGCCGCGACCGAGAACCTGCTGCTCGCCGCGCACGCCCTCGGGCTCGGCGCGGTCTGGCTCGGCTACTACCCCGTTCACGAACGGATAGCGGGCGCCTCAGAGGCGCTGGGGCTCCCCGACGGGATCGTTCCGCTGTGCGTCGTTCCAGTCGGGCATCCGAAGGAGGAGGAGAAGCCGGCGGTGGACCGTTATGACGCGACTTTCGTGCACCGCGACCGGTGGTAGCGTAAGAGGATTCTCACCGCTCATCGGCCGTTTCCCGGCTGGACGGGTGCTATACTTCGCGGCGGAATCGCCACTCCGGCGACTGTGGCGATCCGTGTCTCCCGTTCGAAGGGTAAGGCAATGCGCCCTCTCACTCGGCCCGCGGCTGTCGTGGCCATCCTCGCACTCGTCCTGTCCCTGGTCGCGGTCGTGCCCGCGTCCGCGGTGCTGCCGACGCCTCCGCTTGGAGGCGTCCAGCTCGACGCCGTGCAGTTCATCGACGCGCAGCACGGCTGGGCGGTCGGCGGGTTCCGGGGAGGCGATGGGAAGGACTACTCGTTCGTTGAGCGCACCACGGACGGCGGGGTGACCTGGACCCGCTCGACCGTCCTCGCCCAGCCCGACGCGCACTACCTGGTCTCGGTCTCCTTCGCCACGACGACCACGGGCTATGCCGTGGACGGAGCGACGCGGGACTACGTCTACAAGACCGTCGACGGAGGCGCGACGTGGACGAAGCTCTACGTCCCGACGGGCCTGCTGGACTCGGGGAACACGCTCGAGTCCGTGCGGTTCTTCGACGCGACTCACGGCTATGCCAGCGGGCAGAGCGGCGACAAGGCGCCGGTCGTGTGGTCGACGGCGGACGGCGGGCTGCACTGGCAGATGGCGTTCAAGGGCCCGGTCTACGAGGACTCGTATGGGCTGCCGGTCGGCGACGGATGGCTGCACGCGTTGTCCGGGTACGACGGGACCCACGTGCTAGCGGCCGGCCAGGAGAACTACACTTCCTCCGCTCTGGCGTACAGGTTCGACGGAGCGACATGGAACGCCGAAGCGCTCCCGGCGGGCATCGCCGATCTCGAGGCCGTCTCGTTCGCGAGCGGGAACGACGCGCTGGCGGTGGGGCCGTTCGGCAAGGCCGTCGTTCTGACCGCGGGCGGCTGGAGCGCCCCTGCGACCGGGCTGACGTCCGATCTCGAGGCCGCCGCGCTCGTGGACGCGAATCACGGCTGGGCCGTCGGCGCGAACGGCCGCATCCTGTTCTGGAACGGCAGCTCGTTTGCGGCGCAGAACTCGGGGACCACCGCGCGCCTTCGCGGTGTCTGGTTCACGGACGCTTCGAACGGCTGGGCCGTCGGTGACGGCGAGACGCTGCTGAGGACCAACGATGGCGGCGCGCACTGGATTGCGCGCGAGACAGCCCCTCCCACGACCGCGATCTCCGGCGTCCCGGCCGGCTGGACGAACTCGAACGTGCAGTTCGGCCTCTCGGCGGCGGATCCTTCAGGCGTGTTGGCCACGTATTACTCGATCAACGGCGGGCCAACGGTCTCATACGCCGGGACGGTCACGGTCTCGGACGAAGGCACGATACCGATCGCGTACCGGTCGGTTGACACGTGGGGCAACAGCGAGTCGACGAATACCGCGACGGCCCGGATCGACAAGACGAAGCCGACGACCACCGACGACCATGTTGCCACCTACGCGGCCGTGTCCACGATCCACCTCAGCCCCGGTGACACGTTCTCCGGGGTGTCTTCGACGCAGTGGACCGTCGACGGCGGGCCGACTCAGAGCGGCACGAGCGTGCCGGTCACCGGCGGGGGCGATCACACCCTCCGGTACTGGTCGACCGACGTCGCCGGCAATCGCGAGGACACGCACACCGTCACCTACACGGTCCCGGACACCACGACACCGACGACGAGCGTCAACGGCATTCCGGCGGGCTGGTCGAAGACGAACGTGAGCTTCACGCTCAACCCCTCGGACGAGCCTACGAATACCATCACGACCAAGTACCGCGTAGACGGGGGCAGCTGGACATCGTATGCGAGCACGGTGACCCTCACTTCCGAGGGCACGCACACGATCGATTACTACTCGGCCGATCAGGCGGGCAACACTGAGGCGACCAAGACGGCTACGGCGAGGATCGACAAGACGCCGCCCGTGACGACGGCGACGACCGTCTACGGCGACGGCACGGCGACCGTGACGCTGCAGCCCAACGACGCGGTCTCCGGCGTCGCTGCGACGGCCTACACCCTCGATGGCGGCCCGGCGCAGAGCGGCACCTCGATTGCCATCAGTGGAATCGGGACGCACGCGGTGGAGTACTGGTCGACGGATGCCGCCGGCAACGGCGAGACGACCAAGACGCTCAATGTCACAGTTGCGACGTTGGACACCACCCCGCCCACGACGGCGATGACTCCGCTGGCTCCGACCGCTTGGGCGGCGAGCGACTTCAACTTCACGCTGTCGGGTGCCGACGAGCCGACCCACACGGTCACGACTTACTATGCGATCGACGGCGGGACCCTCAACTCCTTCCTCGGTACCGGCACGTCTCACTCCGCCACGATGACGATCTCGGCCGATGGCACCCACACCGTCGACTACTACTCCGTCGACGACTCGCTCAACCGCGAAGCCACTCACACGGCCACCGTCAGGATCGACAAGACGCCGCCCGTGACGACCGCGACGACCGCCGACGGCGACGGCACGGCGACCGTGACGTTGCATCCTGCCGACACCCTCTCC
>JAJZPX010000024.1 GCA_021811025.1 Actinomycetes bacterium | reverse complement strand
TCTGTGTCGTCCCCGGCGATCGAGCCGAGCACCTCCGGCAGCTCGGCGTGGTCGAGCGCGGCGGCGACGCCGGACGCAGTGCCCGCCTGCGCCTTGACGAGCACGAGGTTGTCGGAACGCACGATGTTGATGACGAGGTCCGAGATCATGCGCTGCAGGTGGAGGTCTTCGGAGAGCACGTAGACTCCCTCCGGCAGCTTCCTCAGACCCATCTCGGAGATGTCGCGAGAGACGGTGGCCTGGGTGCACGAGTACCCGATGACCTGCAACCTCTCGACGAGGTCCCGCTGAGTCCGGATGCGCTCTCGGCGCACGATCCTGCGGATCTCCTCCTGCCGGCTGACGCGCTTCCTCATCCCTTGACGCTTCCTATCCCGAGGACCAGTGACAACAGGGCCTTCTGCGCGTGAAGGCGGTTCTCCGCCTCGTCGATGATCACGGAGCGCTCGCCGTCTATGACCGAAGGCGAGACCTCTTCGCCGCGGTGCGCGGGCATGCAGTGCATGAACAGCGCTCCCGGCGACGCGAGCGACATGAGCTCCGGCGTGACCTGGAAACCGTCGAACGCCTCGAGCCGCTCGTCGTGCTCGGCCTCCTGCCCCATCGACGTCCACGTGTCCGTCACCACCACGTCGGCGCCGCGCGCCGCCTCGGCAGGATCGTGCGAGAGCGTGAGCGCGGTGCCCGCCGACGCGGCGATTCGCTCACCGTTCCTCACGGCCTCCGGCAGTGGCTCGTAGCCGGCGGGCGTCGCCACGGCCAGGTTGACGCCCGCCAGCGGGCAGCCCATGAGCAGCGTGTTGGCCATGTTGTTGCCGTCCCCGACGTACGCGAGCTTCAGCCCGGGCAGCCTGCCGACGTGCTCCTCGATCGTCAGCAGGTCCGCAAGGACCTGGCACGGGTGGTAGTCGTCCGTGAGCGCGTTGATCACGGGCACCGACGCGATCTCGGCGATCGCCTCCACCTGCGCCTGCTCGAAGGTGCGGATGACGATGACGTCGACGTAGCGCTCGAGCACTCTCGTGGTGTCCTCGATCGTCTCGCCTCGCGAGAACGCGTCGGCCGCGCCGAGGACGACCGGCTGAAGACCGAGCCGGCCGCACGCGACCTCGAAGCTCACGCGGGTCCGCATCGACGGCTTCATGAAGACGAGCGCCGCCGCTCTGCCCTCGAGCGGGCGCGACCGGTCGCCGGCCGCCCACGCCGCCTTCTGCTCCTTCGCCAGATCGAGCACGCGACGCACGTCGGCCGGCGCGAGATCGCCGAGCGTCAGGACATCCCTTCCTTCGAGCAAGCCCGCCCCCTCCAGCTCCGTCAGCAAGTGGCCGTCTCGTAGAGTATCGCATGAAGGGACTCGAGAAGTGCATCCGCCTCGGCCTTTCCACACACGAGAGGCGGAAGGAAGCGCAATATATGCGGGCCTATCGCATTCAGCACGAGGCCGCGCTCGAGCCCGGCCGCGGCGATCTCCTGCGCGCGCGGCTGCCCGAACTGCACCGCGAGCATGAGCCCGGTCCCGCGGATCTCGTCGATCTGCTGGGTGTCGGCCGCCATCTCGTTCAGCTTCACCTTCAGGTACTCGCCCGTGCGCTCGGCGTTCCCTCCGAGATCCTCGCCGATCAGCGCGCCAACCGTCGCGAGCGCCGCGGAGCACACCACGGGCCCCCCGGCGAAGGTGGAGCCGTGGTCGCCTGGCGCGAACTCATTGGCCACCCCGTCCTTAGCCACGACGCCGCCGATCGGGAGGCCGTTCGCCATCGCCTTCGCGCACGTCACAACGTCGGGGTCGGCCCGATACTCCTCGCGCTGGTGCGCGAACGCCGCGCCGGTCCGGAAGAACCCCGTCTGCACCTCGTCGAGGATCAGCAGCACATCGCGCTCGCGGCAGAGGCGCTCGACATCGGCGAGGTACCCCGGGGTCGCCGGGAAGACGCCCCCCTCGCCTTGGATCGGCTCGAGCATCACCGCGCACGTCTCCGCCGTGACGGCCGCGTCCAGCGCGTCGATGTCGTTCAGTGGGACGTGGGTGAAGCCGGGGGTGAGCGGCTCGAAGACCTCCTGCTTCGACGGCTGCCCCGTCGCGGCGAGGGTGGCGAGCGTCCTGCCGTGGAAGCTCTTCTCGGCCGTGACCACCCCCACGCATTTCTCGCCCCGCCGCGCTTTGCCCCACTTTCGCGCCAGCTTGATCGCGCCCTCGTTCGCCTCGGCGCCCGAGTTCGCGAAGAACACCTTGCGGCCGCCGCCGAGCAGCCCGACGAGCACCTCGGCCAGCTCGTCGCGGTGCTCGACGTAGAAGAGGTTGCTCACTTGCACGAGCTTGTTCATCTGCTCGGCGACCGCCTTCGCCACCGCCGGGTGGGCGTGGCCGAGGTTCACCGCGCCGATGCCCGCGACGAAGTCCAGGTACTCCTTGCCGGCGTCGTCGTAGAGCCGCATGCCGTTTCCGCGGACGAACATCACCGGCTTGCGAGCGTACGTCGGCATGTGGAACGCCGCGTCGAGCTCCCGCGTCTTCTCCAGGGTCGCTTCCATCTCCCGCACCGCCTCCCTTACGCCCCGCCATCGCGCGTGATCATCGTGCCGACGCCGGCGTCGGTGTAGACCTCGAGCAGCAGCGCGTGCGGCACGGTCCCGTTGAGGATGTGCGCGCGCTCCACGCCGGCCTCCAGCGCCTCGATGCACGCCCGGACCTTCGGTATCATCCCCGCTCCCAGGTCCCCGGAAGCGACCATGGAGCGCGCCTCGGGAAGCGACAGCGCGGAGATGAGCGACGTCGGGTCCGCGAAGTCACGGTAGATGCCGTCGACGTCGGTGAGGAAGATCACCTTCTCGCCGCCCAGGGCGGACGCCATCGCCACCGCGACCGCGTCCGCGTTGATGTTGTAGCTCCCGCCGCCCTCGCCCGCGCCGACCGATGCGATGACCGGGACGAAGCCGTCGTCGATGAGGTTGTCGACCACCGTCGTGTCGACGGAGGAGACGGAGCCCACCCGGCCGAGCTCGGGCGAGACCTGCGCGGCGGAGATGAGGTTGGCATCGTCCCCGGCGATGCCGACGGCGAGGCGGCCGTGCGCGTTGATCGCCGCGACGAGCTCCTTGTTCACCTTGCCGACGAGCACCATCTTGACGACTTCCATGGCGGCGTCGTCCGTGACGCGGAGGCCGTCCACGAACCGCACGGGCATGCCCAGCCGCTCCATGTACCCGGTGATGTCGGGGCCGCCGCCGTGGACGATCACGGGGTTGATCCCGACGAGCTTCATGAGCACGACGTCGCTCGCGACCATGTCCCGCAGCTCCGGGTCGGTCATCGCCGCGCCGCCGTACTTGATGACGACGGTCTTGCCCCACGTGCGCTTGATGTAGGGCAGCGCCTCGGTGAGCGTCCGCGCCTTCAGCAGCAGGTCTTCGGTGGGTGACACCTTCCTCAGCTCCTGTACTCAGCGTTGATCCGCACGTACTCGTACGTGAGGTCGCACGTCCACACCGTCGCCTCGCCGTCGCCGAGGTGCAGGTCGACGGTCACGTCGACCTCGGCCTGCGACAACGCCTCGGACGCGGCGGTCTCGTCGAACGGGACGGCCGTACCGGCTTCGCACGTCAGGATGCCCGCGAACACGATATCGAACCTGACCGGGTCGACCTCGGCATCGGACTTCCCCAGCGACTGCGCCACGCGGCCCCAGTTCGCGTCGCCGCCAAAGACGGCCGCTTTGAACAGCGGAGAGTTCGCGATCGAGAACGCGGCCGAGACGGCGTCCCGCTCGCTGAGCGCTCCGCGGACGGTGACGGAGATCAGCTTCGTCGCTCCCTCGCCGTCGCGCGCGATCATCCTCGCGAGCTCGCCGCACACGGTCTCCACGGCCGACGCCACGGGCTGGTACGCCTCGTCGTCAGCTCCGATCGGCCGGCCGCCCGCATCGCCGGAGGCCATGAGGAGGCACATGTCGTTGGTCGACGTGTCTCCATCGACCGTGATGCGATTGAAGGTGCGCTCGGCCGCGGCCTTCAGCGCTGTCTCACAGGCATGCGGCGTGAGAGGGGCGTCCGTGGTGACGAACGCGAGCATGGTCGCCATGTTCGGCTGGATCATGCCGGAGCCCTTCGCCATCCCGCCGACCGTGTAGCGCCTGCCGTCGACCTCGACCGAGACGGCGCACTCCTTCGGGAAGGTGTCCGTCGTCATGATCGCCGCAGCGGCGTTGGCGCCGCCCTCGGCGGAGAGCTTGGCGGCGGCATCACTCACTCCGGAGAGCACCAGGTCCACGGGCAGCGGAACCCCGATGACGCCCGTCGAAGCTATCGCGACATCGGAGGCGTCGCAGCCGAGGGCCTCGGCGGCCGACTCCGCCGTGCTGCGAGCGTCCGCAAGGCCGCGCGCGCCCGTGCACGCGTTCGCGTTGCCCGCGTTCACGACCACGGCGCGGCAGACGCCTGACGCGAGGTGCTCGCGCGTGACGGTCACAGGCGCCGCGACGACGCTGTTGGTCGTGGTGACGACCGCCGCGGGGACCGCGCGCGACGCGGCGAGCAGCGCGACGTCCGGCTTCCCGCTCTTCTTGAGGCCGGCGGCCACTCCCGCGGCGCTGAACCCCTTCGGCGCCGTGACGCCACCCTCGGCTTGTCCGAACCGCGGCTCCATCGCTACACCGCCGGCGCGGGCAAACCAAGGCCCGCCTCTTCGTCGAGGCCCAGCATGATGTTCGCGCACTGCACCGCCTGCCCGGCCGCGCCCTTGCCGAGGTTGTCGATCGCGCAGACGGCGACGATCGTCCCGGCCTCCTCGTCACCCGCCACGCCGATGTGCGCCCGGTTGCCACCGCGCACCTCGGCAGTCGAGGGCATCCGGCCGGCCGGGTGCACCGTGACGAACGGCTCGCCCGCGAAGCGCTCCGCGAAGAGACCGACGAGATCGTCCGTCGCGACGGGCTCGACCATCTCGAGATAGACGGTGGCGACGAGGCCCCGCGTCATCGGGATCAGATGCGGCGCGAACGTCAGGCCGACGGGCGCCCCCGCGGCGATCGCGAGCTGCTGAGCGATCTCGGGGGTATGGCGGTGCGACGCGACCTTGTACGGCGCCACCGCCTCGTTCGCCGTCACGAAGTGGGTGCCCGCGTTCGGCGACCTGCCCGCACCCGAGACGCCGGACTTCGCGTCGACGATCACGCGCTCGGTGGCCGCGACGCCCGCCTCGATGGGCGGCACCGCGGCGAGCAGCGCGGCCGTGGGATAGCAGCCGGGGCACGCGACGAGCCGGGCCGCGGAGATGTCCGCCCTCGCAAGCTCGGGCAGCCCGTACACCGCCTCCGAAAGCAGCTCGGTGGCCGCGTGCGGCACCCCGTACCACGCCTCGTACGTCGCGGAGTCCGCGAGCCGGAAGTCGGCGGACAGATCGACGACCGTGAGCCCGGCTTCCAGCAGCGGCGGCGCGAGCGCCATCGCGGCCGTGTGCGGGACCGCAAGGAACGCGATCTGCGCCGCGTCGGCGATCAGGGCCGCGTCGGGCTCGACGTATTCGAGGTCGACGTGGGCGAGCGCGGGGTACAGGTCGCTCACTCGCACGCCCGCGTCCGACGTGGAGGTGACCATGGCAAGCGAGAGGTCCGGGTGACCGGCAACGAGGCGCGTGAGCTCGGCGCCCGCGTAGCCGGCAGCACCTACCACGGCGACGTCGATCATGTGCCCTCCTCGGCCGGAACGGTCCGCTTGAGAGCGCAGTCTATAAGACGCTCAGCATATTCGTCAAGCAATATGCAGAAACGTCGCCAATTCGGCCGTGGCCTTGCAGTATCACCCGCGCAGCTCCCCACCGACGGCAGCCGTCACCTTGCGCACGAGCTTCTCGTGCACCGCCGCGACATCCTCGTCCGTGAGGGTTCGCTCGGGCGAGCGGTAGGTGAGAGCGAACGCGAGGCTCTTCCGGCCCGCGGCCACGCCCTGCCCCCGGTAGACGTCGAACAACCGCGCGCCCTCGAGGAGCTTGCCGCCCGCCGACCGGATAGCCTGCTCGACCCGCTCAGCCGTCACGTCCTCGTCGACCACCAGCGCGATGTCGAGCTCCACGGCCGGGAACCGGGGGAGCTCCTCGAATACGCGAACGCCGGCAGCGGAACGCAGGAGCGGTTCGGTCTGAAGCTCGAACAGCACGATCGGCCCCCGCGCCTCGTACGCGTCCAATACCGGCGCGGCCACCTCGCCCAGCCAGCCCACGACATCCCCGCCGACGAGCACCTCCGCCGACCGTCCCGGCTGCAGCCATGGCATCTCGGCGGCCCGAAGCTTCCATCGCTCGATGCCGAGCGACTCCGCGAGCGCGCCGAACACGCCCTTGCCGTCGAAGAAGTCGAGCTGGGGAGGCTCGTCGTCCCACGTCGGCCGGTGCCACCGCCCCGCGAGCGCACCGCCGACGTGCGTGCGCTCCTTCGGCTGCTTGCGACCGGGCGCGGTCACGAACACCGCGCCCATCTCGTAGAGATGCACGTCGTCGACCCCGCGACGCTGGTTGTGGGAGACGGCTCGCAGCAGGCCCGGCGCTAGCGTCCAGCGCAGCAGCGCTTGTTCCTCCGACATCGGGTTCAGCAGCTCGACCGGCACCTCGCCCTCCGGCAGCTCCCAGCCGAGCCGGCCGAAGTCCGCCGGGTCCGCGAAGCTGTAGCTCATCGTGTCCTCGAGGCCGGCAGCCCGCAGCGCCTCGCCGATCCGTTCGCGCAGGCGTTGCTCGCGCGTGAGGCCGCCGGCGCGGCCCGGACCGGCGGGCAGCGTGGGGGTCACGTTCTCCATCCCGTGCACGCGCACGACCTCCTCGATGAGGTCGATCTCTCGCTCGAGGTCGGGCCGGAACGTCGGGACCTCGACGGCGAGCGCCTCGCCGCCTGCGTCGGCGACGCCGAGGCCGAGCCGGCCGAGGATGTCCGACATCTCGTGCGGGCCGAGGTCCGTGCCGAGGACGGAGTTGGCGCGCGCGACGCGCAGCGTGAGCGCGAGCGGCGAGCGCGGCGCGGGGTACTCGTCGACGACGCCGGGCGCGACCTCGCCACCTGCGATCTTCGCGATGAGCGCCGCCGCGCGGTCCGATGCCGCGGCGCAGCCGTTCGGGTCGACGCCCTTCTCGAAACGCGACGATGCCTCGGAGAACAGCCCGAGGCGCCGGCTCGTGCGGCTGACGGAGGCCGGGTCGAAACAGGCGGACTCGAGAAGGACGTCCACGGTTTCGGCCGAGACCTCGGTGTCCTCGCCCCCCATGACGCCTGCGAGCGCTACCGCGCCCGATGAGTCCGTGATCACGAGCGTGTCCGCCGCCAGCTGGCGGTCCTTCCCGTCGAGCGTGACCAGATGCTCGCCCTCGCCCGCCAGCCGCACCCCGATCGCGATCTTGCCGCCCTCGCGAGCGAGCCTCCCGGCGTCGAACGCGTGCAGCGGCTGCCCGAGCTCGAACATGACGTAGTTGGTGATGTCGACGATGTTGCTCACCGGGCGAGAGCCGGAGGCGAGGACGCGCTGCACGAGCCAATCCGGCGAAGGGCCCACCTTCACGCCGCGGATGAGCCGAGCGGTGTACCGGGGGCACAAGGAGGGATCGTCGACCGTCACCGTCACCTCGTCCGACGCCGGAGCGCCGCCCTCCTCGGGAGTCGACGAGGGCTTGCCGGCGGTCGCGCCCGTGATCGCGGCGACCTCGCGCGCGATCCCGGCCATTGACAGGCAGTCCGGGCGGTTGGGGGTGATCTCGAGATCGAGCACGGTGTCGGACATCCCGCGCCACTCGGCGAACGACGCGCCGACCGGCGCCTCGTCGGGGAGGATCAGCAGCCCGCTCGCTTCGCTGCCCACGCCGAGCTCGATAGCGGAGCAGTTCATGCCCACGCTCTCGACGCCGCGCAGCTTCGCCTTCTTGATCGTCACTCCGTTGGGGAGAGTGGTCCCGACGGTCGCGACGGGCACCTTGTCGCCGACCTTGAAGTTCTGGGCGCCGCAAACGATCTGCAGCGTCTCGCCACCGCCGACGTCCACCTTCGTCAACCACAGCTTCTCGGCGTTGGGGTGGCGCTCCTTCGAGACGATCCGCCCGATCACGACCCCCTCGATCTCCTGCCCCACCGTCTCGATCGCCTCGACCGCCGTCCCCGTCATGTCGAGCCGGTCCGCCAGCTCCGCGGGCGCCAGGTCTACCGGGACGAGCTCCCGAAGCCACTTCATGGATACGCGCATCTCGTGCTCCTCCTCTTAGAACTGCCGCAGGAACCGCACGTCGCTCTCGAGGAAGACGCGCAGGTCGGGGATGTCGTGCCGCAGCGCGGCTATGCGCTCGGCGCCCATGCCGAACGCGAAGCCCGTGTAGCGCTCCGCGTCGACGCCGGCGTAGCCGAAGACGTTCGGATCGACCATCCCGCAACCGAGGATCTCGAGCCACCCCGTCCCCTTGCAGAAACGGCAACCGTGCCCGCCGCAGATGCCGCAGCTGACGTCGACCTCGGCCGAGGGCTCGGTGAAGCCGAAGAAGTGCGGGCGAATGCGCGTGCGGCGATCGGCGCCGAACATCTCGCGCACGAAGTGCTCGAGGGTACCCTTGAGGTCGCCGAACGTGATCCCTTCGTCGACGACGAGCCCCTCGATCTGATTGAACTGAGGCGTATGGCTCGGATCCGGGATGTCGCGCCTGTAGCACCTGCCCGGCGCTACGATGTAGATCGGCGGCTTCGCGCTCTCCATCACTCGCACCTGAACGGGCGACGTGTGCGTGCGCAGGACGACGTCCGACTCTCCGGCGACGGCCGCCCGGTCCCCGGACAGGTCCTTCACGTAGAACGTGTCCTGGAGGCTGCGCGCAGGATGGTCCGGAGGGGTGTTGAGCGCGGTGAAGTTGTACCAGTCGAGCTCCACCTCGGGACCGGAAGCGACGCGGTAGCCGAGACCGACGAAGATGTCGACGATCTCTCGGACCACCTGGTCGATGAGGTGGACGTGGCCCGCCGGGCGGCGACGGCCCGGCAGGGTGACGTCCACCGCCTCAGCGGCGACACGCTCCTCCAGCGCCTTCGCCGCGAGCTCCGCACGCCTCGCGTCGATGGCGGACTCGAGCTCCGCGCGCACCTCGTTCGCGACGCGTCCCACCTCTGGCCGCTCCTCGGACGGGAGCGATCCAAGACCGCGGAGCACGGCGGTCAGCGAGCCCTTCTTGCCGAGGTAGGCGACGCGCACGGCATCGAGCGTCGCGAGATCGTCCGCCGCCTCCGCCTCGGCGACACCCGATCGCCCGAGCGATCGCAACTCGTCCGTCATCCGCATTTGCCTCATGCCCTCCTGCTCTTCAACGAAGGAAGCCGGCCTCCGCCTTGGGATTCCCCAAGGACGGAAGTCGGCTTCCGCGGTACCACCCTGGTTGCCGCCCGCTTGAAGGCGGCCACTCCTCGCACGAGACCGTCGGCCCGTGCCTGCGCCGCTCTCACGTGCGGCCGTCCGGTAACGGCGGATCCGGCTTCCCTACAGGCGCGCTTGCGCGTTCAGGTCGCAGCTGATGGAGTGAACCGCCCGCGCCGCCGGCCGGGCCCTCCCAGTCCAGGGGCCCTCCCTGGAGACGCGGCGCCTTCGCGGGCTTATGTCTCCGTCATCGCTAGGTATGCGATTGGCTCCAGAGTCTAGCACGACCTCCCCAGCTGGCCAAACGCGCCAGCAGCCGTCCGGTTGGGATGACCGCCACTACCGTTCCGCGCACCGCCGCCGTCGACGTCTCCTCGAGGTCCGGGATGGGGTTGGCATCGCCGCGCGTCACTATCGTGCCGCGATCGGTCACCCGGACGACCCGGTGCACCCACGCGTGTCCTCGGCGTCCGAGCATCACGAGCTGGCCCGATCGTGGACGCGCCGCCGCCTTTCGGTAGACGACCAGGTCCCAGCGCGACACCGCCGGCTCCATCGATCCTCCGGCGACGGCCGAGACTCCGAGCAGGCACGACGCCACGACGCACGCGACGACCACGATGCCGTCGACCAGGAGCGATGCGGCACGACGGCGCGTCCCCACCTAGTGCACCTGCTCGGCGTCGACGTACAGCGACAGCTTCACGTACTCCCCTGCGAGGTCGTTTCCCGCGCTCGCGGGCAACCCGACGGCGAACTGCACCTGCGCCCTGCCGCCCGCCGGGACCTGCAGCGGGGCGGTCCGCAGCGCGGACAGCGGGCCTTCGTACAGAGCCGCCCCGTCCACCGTGGCGGTGCACGTCAGGGCGTTGTACAGGTTCGTGATGCCGGCCTTCTTCGCACCCGTGACGACGACGTTCATCGCGAGATTGCCCTCGTTCACCACGACGAGCGGCCGCGTGACCGACGAGCCCGGCGCGAGCGCGTCGATCGACAGCGCTGCTGAGGTCGGCTCCGCCGACACCTCCACGCTGCCCGCCCGAATCACGCTGTCGGGCACCTCCGCCCTGCTGGTGAAGTAGGCTCCCGCAAGCCCAACGCACAAGGCGAGGCCCGCGCCCATCAGCAGATACATCAACCGTCTCATGTCATCCTCCCCCGAGTCCTGCCGACCGAGGGGAGGGCGGCTGCTTCGCGGGCGCGGTCGCGCCCGCGATCCGATCCTCGCACGCTGGCCTTTCCAGCGCCTTTCCGAGGCCTGACCCGGAGCTGCCCGGGCACCGTCAGCCCACCGGCTGCGCGCCCCTTCCCCGAAACAGCTTGAGGACCTCGAACCAGAGCACGCCGAGCGCTGCGGCTCCGACGGCCAGCGCGATGTCGCGGGCGTCGAGCACGCCGAAGCCGAACAGGCCGCGCACGAACGGGACGTACAGTGCCGCCGCGAGGAAGACCAATGCCCCCGCCAGAACCCACCACAGCGCGCGGTTTCCCATTCGAAGCACCTGGAGGATCGATCGGGTCCACGAGAGGTTCGCGAGGATGAGCCCGAGGTTCGCCAGCACGAGCGTCGTGAACGTCACCGCCCGCACGTACGCGTCGTTGCCCGCCGCGCGCGTGAGCGAGAAGAGGAACACGCCGAGCACGACCGCCAGCACGGCCATCCCTTGTCCGAGCGCGAGAGCGATCATGCGCGGGCTGAACAGCGGCTCCTTCAACGAGCGAGGGGGCCGCTCCATCACCCCGGGCTCTTCCCGTTCGGCCTCGAACACGATCGAGCAGGCGGGATCGATGATGAGCTCGAGGAACGCTATGTGCACGGGCATGAGCACGATCGGCCAGCGGAACAGCACGGGCAGCAGGGACATCCCCGCGATCGGGACGTGCACTGCGAGTATGTAGCTCATCGCCTTCTTGAGGTTGTCGAAGATCCTGCGCCCCATTCTGACGGCGCCCACGATCGAGCCGAAGTCGTCGTCGGTGAGAACGAGGGCCGCGGCCTCGCGGGCGACGTCGGTGCCGCGCTCTCCCATCGCCACCCCGATATCCGCCGCCTTCAGCGCCGGGGCGTCGTTCACCCCGTCGCCCGTCATCGCGACCACGTCGCCGCGCGCTTCGAGCGCCCGCACGATCCGAAGCTTCTGCTCCGGCACGACCCGCGCGAAGACGTTCACGACTCCGATGCGGCGAGCGAGCTGGTCGTCGGTCATCCCCTCCAGCTCGGGTCCCGTGATGACCTCCTTGCGCGGCATCAGGCCGATCTGCTCGGCTATCGCGCAGGCGGTCCCCGGATAGTCGCCGGTGATCATCACCGCGCGGATACCCGCCGAGTAGCACTCGCTGACGGCGGCGGGCACGGTGGGTCGAATGGGATCCTCGAGGCCGACGAGCCCGAGGAAGCGGAAGTCGAAGTCGTGCTGCTCAGGCGGGAGGCCCTCGGTCAGCCGGAACGACGCCGCCGCGACTCCGAGGACTCGCAACCCCTTCGCCGCCATCGTCGAGACGCGGTGCGACAGCGCGCGCGTGTCAACCTCGTCGAAATGGCAGAGATCGGCGATCGCTTCCGGGGCGCCCTTGGCGGCGATGACGTAGTCGCCTCCGTCGGGCGAGCGCCACACGTGCGACAACGCCAGCAGCCATTCGGACAGCTGGTACTCGCGCACGAGCGTCCAGTCCGCGTGCAGGTGCTCGGTCTGCGCGAGGAAGCGGTTGCCGAGATCCTTGAAGGCGGTGTCCATCGTGCCGAACGGCTCGACCGGACTAGCGAGAACGGCGTACTCGACGATCTCGTGGAACGCCTCCGGAAGCGATTGCTGCCCGTCGACGCGGAACGTCAGGCCGTCGGTCTGGATCTCGCGGACGGTCATGCGATTCTGAGTGAGCGTCCCGGTCTTGTCGACGCAAAGGACCGTAGCGGAGCCCAGGGTCTCTATCGCGGGCATCCGGCGCGTCAGCACGTTGTGCTGCGACATTCGCCAGGCCCCCAGCGCGAGGAACACCGTCAGCACGACCGGAAACTCCTCCGGCAGCATCGCCATCGCAAGCGTGATCCCGGCGAGCGTCCCCTGCAACCAGTCCGCGCGCGTCATGCCGTAGATGACCACGACGGCCGCGCACAACGCCAGGCCCAGCACGGCGAGGTTGCGGACCAGCACGGTGACCTCGCGCTGCAGCCGCGTTCTCTCCGGGGTCAAGCGTCCCAGTGCCGCCCCTATCCGCCCGAGCTCCGTCCGCGCTCCGATCGCGCGCACTTCCGCGATCCCCTGCCCCTTGACGACCAGCGTCCCCGAGAACACCGCCGGCGTGTCGTCTCCGCCCGGCCGCGCGTCGGCCTCGACGCCGGGCCGCAACGCCACCTTGCGCACGGGGACGGACTCGCCCGTCAGAAGCGATTCGTCCACCGAGAGGTTGGAGCTGTCGACAACGACCGCGTCCGCCGGGACTCGGTCGCCTTCGGCGAGCAGGACGATGTCACCACGGACGACGTCGCGGCCGGGGATTCGCTGCTGCGTCCCGTCGCGTATCACCAGCGCGCGCGGGCTCGACAGGTCGCGCAAGGCCTCGAGGGCG
>JAJZPX010000023.1 GCA_021811025.1 Actinomycetes bacterium | reverse complement strand
GCTGAACAACTTCGCCGTGTATCTCGAGAAAGGGCTCCAGGCGAAGGTCGTGCTCGCGGACCCGCTCTCGTGGATCCGGGTGTCCCCGCAAGTCGGCGGGCTGGTCAGCTCCGACCGTCTGGGATGCGTCGCAGCCGTCGGGCTCGGTGTCGAAGGGTTCGTCCAGTGATCAGGGTCAACCTTCTTCCACCCGACGTACTCGAGAAGCGCAAGCTCGAGCGCTGGTGGGTCTACGCCGTGTTCGTTGCGCTCGCCTTCTACGCGGTGCTCGCGGTGATCGCGGGCGCTCTCGTGTACGTCCGGATCGGGAAGGCCTCCGATCTCTCGGCCAAGCAGCAGGAGGCGGCGAGCCTCCAGACGCAGGCCGCCCAGTTCAAGGTCTTCGAAGACCGGCAGGCCACCTTCGCAGCGAGGAAGGCCGTCGTCCAGAAGGCGCTCGCGGGGAGAGTGGGCTGGCCGAGCATCCTGACGGACCTGTCTCTGGTGCTCCCGTCGGACGCCTGGCTCGACACGCTGACCTTGGACGAGAAGGCGGTTAGCGTCACGGGGAAGGCCGTCGACAGCGTGAACGAGCCGGCAGCGGCCGGATTCAAGACCATCGCCAAGCTGCTCGTGCGCCTCGGCGATCTACGGGCGTTCGACAACGTGTGGCTCACTCAGTCCCAGAAGGAAGACTACAAGGGAAACCCGGTCATCAACTTCCAGATCACGGCAGACATGTCGCCGGCAGCAGCGTCCGACGCGTCGACCGCCCCGCCAACGGTGCCGTGAGAAGAGGCGCGAATGCAGATCTCTCCTAGAGACAAGATCATCGTGTTCGCGGTCATCGCCGTGCTCATCGGCGTCGCATTCATCGCGTTCGGCATCGTCCCGCAGTTCGGCGCGCTGAAGTCGCTCGACAGCCAGATCGCGAAGGCCGAGAGCGACGCGGCCCAGGCGAGGACGCTGCTGTCCCAGCGCGAGCAGGCCAAGGGCGCCGCGGCCGAGACGCAGGCGGAGATGCTGCGCCTCGACAATCAGGTCCCCGAGACGCCCGAGCTGCCGGCGCTGATCATCGACTTGCAGCAGGCGGCAAACGACGCCGGCGTCGATCTGGACGACGTCTCGCCCTCAAAGCCCGCGGATGCCAGCGGCTACCGGAAGATCGAGATATCGTTCTCCGCCGAGGGACAATGGGAGGACGTCCTCTTCTTCCTGCGCGGGCTCCAGTCGCTGCAGCGCGGGATACGAGTGACCAATCTCAGCATGCAGCCGCCCGCGAGCACGGACTCGACGGCGGCTGCGACGGAGCCGAAGGTCACGGCGAACGTGAAGATCGAGGCGTACACCATAGCCTCAAGCGGCGCGGCGCCGCAGGCGGGAAGCGCTTCCGCCCCTGTCGCCTCCTCGACCGCGACGGCGCAGCAGTAGTCCCCGAGGGAGTCGAACGTGGCCGACATCGACCTTGACCAGATTGCGAGAGCCCCGGTTGTCGAGGCGGCACAGGGTGCGGAGCCTCCGCAGGCGTCGCGGCCGGGCGGGCGCGGCCCAATCCTGGTGGCGGTGGCCGTCGTCGGGCTGCTGGTCGTCGTCGCGGCCGTGGGCGGCGTGGTCTACATCTTCCTGCGGGGCGCCACCCAGCGGCTCGCGGGAAGCATCGTGACTGCGCAACCATCCGTGATAGCGACCAGAACCGCTCCGAGCGCCGACGCGACGATCTCGGGCGAGAAGGTGGACGTTCCGGTGTCGAACCAGGACGTGTTTACCTTCAGGGACCCGTTCAAGCCCGTCGTCCAGCCCGTGCAGCCTGCGACGAGCGCGGTCGCGACCTCCACCGGCGACCCCAGCCTTCTCACGCTCGAGAACATCGTGATGATCGACGGGGTGAACCACGCGCTTCTGCAGCTCGGCTCGACCTTGTACACGGTCGCGGCGGGAGAGCAGCTCGGGAGCTCGCCGTGGCAGGTGCTGACCATCGACAAGTCGTCGGTGACTCTGCTGTTCGGAGAGGACCAGGTGACTCTGACTCTCGGTGAGGGCGTCCAGAAACAGTAGCGGCCGTCACAACGCGCGCGAGCGGCAGGGCGAACGGCTACAGGTGCGCTGTTGCGCTGCCGATAACCCGGGCAGAGGCTTCCGACCAAGGCGGTGTCGATCATGAGAGCGTGGCGCCGTGCCCTGTCTGCCGATCGGGGCTTTACCGTCGTCGAGGTTGTCGGCGCGACCGCCGTCCTGCTGATCGTCGCCACCGGCGTTATGGGGGCGCTTCAGTTCGCGACCTGGTCCGCGGCCAACTCGAGCGTGCGAGACCGCGCGATGACGATAGCCAACCAGCACATCGAGCAGGCGCGCAACCTTCCCTACGACGACGTCGGGCTCACTAGCGGCGACCCGCATGGGGTGATCCCGCCGCAGGAGAGCGTCGCCACGAGCGGGGGGCCGGTCACTTCGTACCTCGTGACCACGACCGTCACCTGGGTGCGCGACCCCGTCAGCAGGCGCGCGAAGTACAAGAGCGTCACCATCGGCGTCAGCTGGAACCAGGGCATTCAGAGCGGGCGCGTCTCCGTGGCCACGTCCATTTTCGGGAAGAGCAACCTCATCAACGCCGGCGATCTGTTGCTCACGCTGCTGGACCGCGATACCGCGGCGCGCCTTTCCGGGGCCGTGGTGACGGCGACGCCGGCCGGCGGTGACGTGCGCGTAGTCTCCACCGACGAGACGGGCGAAGCCTTCTTCGGCTACCTGCCGACGGGGCAGTGCGCGGTCGACGTGTGGAAGGACGGATACCTGGTCGACACTTCGTCGCTCGCCACCGTGACGATCGCCGCGGACGCGCTCACCGAGCTCACCGTCATCGCCCAACGCTACAGCCAGGCCATCGTGACCGTGCTGCAGCAGGGGAGCCCGGTGCGGAACGCCGTCGTGAGGATCCAGGGGCAGGGGCCTGAGGACACGAGCGTTCACGTCGGCAGGACGGGCGACAACGGCACTGCGGTCTTCGACGGCCTGTGGGCGGATACGTACGCCGTCACGGCGGTCTCGCCCGACGGCGTCAGCAGCGGAACGGGATCGCTGACGATCGATCGCGGCAACTCGACCGGGCAGACGACGATCGCGCTGCGCGGGCCCTCGCGGCTCATCGTCTCGGTTGCTGAGCCGGACGGGACGGCGGTCGCGAACGCGACCGTGGAGGTGCACGGTCCCGACTCGCAGACCGCCAACGTGGCGGGGAGCCCCGGGACGACGGACGGCTCGGGGCTGTGCGCGTTCTACCCCCTCGCCGCGGGCCACTACTACATCAGCGTCTCGGCACCGAATCACGAGTCGGCAACGGCGGAGACCGACCTCGCTCCCGAGACGACCGTCACGGTGCCGGTGAGCATCGCTGAGGTGAGCCTCGGCGAGGTCCTCGTGACCACGGTCAGGTGGTGGTGGCCGAATCCGCTGCGGGGAGGTGTGCCCCTGTGCATCTACCAGCCGAAATACTCCCCGTACACCTACTACGACGCCACATCCTGGAGGACGAGCACGACCGACGCGACCGTGCTGATCACCGGCCTGGCCCCCGGCACGTACTGGATCAAGCCCACGGGCGGAGTCAACGGTAGCCCCGTGTCGGTGATTGTGGTGGCGGGCGTGCGCAAGTCGGTGACGCTTAGGGTGACGAACTGATGCGGAGCGGCCGGAAGGCACAGCGAGACGATCGCGGGTTCACAATCGTCGAGATGACGGTTGTGCTCTCCCTGATCGGCGTTTCCCTCGCCGTCTCGTGGATGCTCATGCAGGCGGCCGCGAACATCGCGGATCAGGCCCAGGCAACTTCCGTCGCATCGGACGAGGGCCGGCAGGCGCTCGACAGGATCACGCGGGACCTGAGGCAGGCGCAGGAGGCCACCGAGTCCATGGGCGCGGTCGGGGTCATCCAGCCCCGTCAGATGACGGTGTACGTCGACGACGGGCACGACGGGCGGCTCGACCGCGTCACGTATTTCGTCAGCGGGAATTCACTCATGCGCAAGGAGACCTCCGCCACCACGACCTTCCCCCCGTACACCTTCAGGACTCCCGAATCCAGTCCGGCGACGCTCGTTGCGAACCTGCAGCCGACCTGGACGGGGCCGATCTTCGAGTATTGGCAGAACACGGAGCCGCCCGTGGCCGCGACGTACCCCGATCAGGTCTCGTCGGTGTCGGTCCAGCTCCTGATCACGGCCGCGTGCGGGAGGAAGACGGTAGTCGTGAACTCGCAGACCTGGGTGAAGATACGCTCGGTGCTGAACTCGATCAACTAGGGCGGGGCTGGTGGAGATGAGGACCTCTGCTCGTGGGCTCGGATGGCTCGGAAAGGCGCGGAGCGCGGGCAGGATAGCCGCAGACGACTCCGGCCTGGCGCTGCTCACGGTCGTCGGCGTCGCGATGATCGTGTTCATCCTGTGCATGGCGGTCCTTACGCTCGTGACGTACCAGACCACCGCCGCGGGTCAGCAGGAGTCGCGCACCAAGGCGCTGCACACCGCCGACGCGGGCATCAACGCGTACCTGTACGAGCTCCGCAGGAACGATCACTATTACTCGTCGAACCCGACTCTGGGCCCGGTCACGCTCTCGGACGGCAGCTGGGTGGTGACCGCCACGCCTCCCACCACTACCACGCCGCTCATCCTGCGGGCGGTCGGCACGATACCGGGGCGGAAGGCGTCGCGCACCGTCGTCGCGAGCGTGCGATTCCCGACCTTCGCGGACTACATGTTCCTCACCGACGCGACCATCAACATCGGCGCAGATGCCACGATCGAGGGGAAGGTCCGGGCGAACGGGGCGATAACGAACGCCGGGCACATCACGGGTTCCGCGATCTCCGGCGATCGAGTGACCAACACCGGTCAGATCGACGGCGGATACAAGCAGTTCCAGCCGACGGTCGACTTCGGCGGTGTCGTATCGGACCTGACCGCCATACGGGCGGCCGCGCAGGCGGCCGGCACGTACTTCGGCACGGCGAGCGGTGCCACCGGATACCGCGCCATGTTCAGCCCCAGCGGGACGTCGATCATCGTCGACAAGGTGAACGCCAACAGCAGCGGGATCACGGTCGTGTCGAACGTCGGGACGTTCGCTGTCCCTTCGTCCGGCGCCTTCTACTTCGACGACGAGGTGTGGGTGGCGGGGGCATACGATGCGATGTGCACCATCGGGTGCAGCACGAACATCTACATCCCCGGCAACATCACCCTGAGGAACGCGAACGATCCCTTCACCCTGGGTCTGATCTCGGACACCAGCGTGATAGTGAAGTACGGGTACACGGGCTTCCCCACGGACTGCACGATCCAGGCGTGCATGGTCGCGCGCCAGGGCTCCGTCAAGGCGGACCTCGACACTTACCCGAACACGCTGCGCCACAGCATCACGATCAAGGGGTCGATGGCCTACAGGCAGTTCGGGGGCTTCGCGCTGGTGTCCGGAGGGCGTGACGTCGCCGGTTTCGACGAGCGCACCTACAGCTACGACCAGCGCGCCGACACGAACCCGCCCCCGATGTTCCCCGTCGTTCGAGACGGGACGCTCAAGGTCGCCACCTGGATCGATCAGTAGGCGCCCACACCGGCGAAGCCCGCCCGATGGTAGAATCGGCGCGTGGCCGGCCTTGTCGGCCACGTGTCACGCGGTTCCGGCCGACTCGCCCGCTCGCAGCCGAACCGCGTGCGCCCCGCCTACTCGTCGGAGGTCCTCCCGCATGCGCTACGAGACCGCGGGTGAATCACACGGACGAGCGCTGGTCGCCGTCATCACCGGCGTGCCCGCCGGGCTGCCCGTCGACCTCGACGCGATCGACGAGGACCTCGCCCGCCGTCAGCGCGGGTACGGCCGGGGGGGCCGTCAGGCCATCGAGCAGGACCGCGCGGTCGCCCTCGCGGGCATCCGCGGCGGGCGCGCTCTCGGGAGCCCGATCGCGCTGACGATAGCCAACCGCGACTGGGAGAACTGGACGGACGTCATGTCGCCCGGTGCGGGTGCCGGCGGCGCGGAGGTCACGGCCGTGCGTCCCGGGCATGCCGACCTCCCGGGATGCCTGAAGACGGGCGCCACGGACGCGCGCGACATCCTGGAGCGGGCCTCCGCGCGCGAGACGGCGGCGCGAGTGGCTGCGGGCGGGATCGCGAAGGCGCTGCTGCGCACCGCGGGCGTCCGGGTGCGGTCGCTCGTCACGCGGATAGGGGCGGCGTCGATGGCCGAGCCGATCGACCTCGGCGGGATCGACCACGCTGCGGTAGAGGCGAGCGACGTGCGCTGCCCGGATCCCGAGGTCGCGCAGCGCATGCGGGAGGCGATCGACGCGGCGCGCGCGGCGGGGGAGAGCCTCGGTGGCGTGTTCGTCGTGCACGCCGAGGGCCTGGTCCCCGGCCTCGGCGGTTACGCGACCGCGGCCGAGCGCCTCGACGCTCGTCTGGCCGCGGCCATATCGTCGGTGCCGGCTATCAAGGGCGTGGAGTTCGGCGACGGGTTCGCGCTCGCGGCGGTTCCCGGGTCGGCGGCTCACGACGAGATCCTGTACGAGGAAGGACGCGGCTTCGTCAGGCCGACGAACCACGCGGGCGGCCTCGAGGGCGGCATGACGAACGGCGAGAGGCTCGTCGTGCGGGCGGCAATGAAGCCGATACCGACGCTGATGAGGCCTCTGCGCTCGGTCGACATCCGCACGCGCGAGCCGGTGGACGCGTCCCGCGAGCGCTCCGACGTGTGCGCCGTCCCGGCAGCCGCAGTCGTCGCGGAGGCCGAGGTCGCGTTCGTGCTCGCGGACGCGTACTGCGCGAAGTTCGGGGCCGATTGCGTCGACGACCTCTCGGCCGCTCTTGCCGCGTACCGGGAGCGCATCCGTTGAGCCATCTGTTCCTCACCGGCTTCATGGGTGCCGGCAAGTCGACCGTCGGCCGTATCGTGGCGGACCGGCTCGGCCTGCCGTTCGTGGATCTCGACGCGGTGGTCGAGGAGCGGGAGGGGCGGGGGATCCCCGCGATCTTCTCCGATTCCGGCGAGGAGGCGTTCCGGTGCGCTGAGACGGACGCCCTCGCGTCCCTTGCCGGCGAGCCGGACGCGGTCGTCGCTTGCGGCGGCGGCATCGTGCTGCGGGACGAGAACCGTGAGCTGCTGAAGCGTTTCGGGCGCGTCTTCTACCTCACCGTCACGGCCGAGGAGGCGCTCGCGCGTCTCGGAGAGCACGCGGGACGGCCGCTGCTCGAGGGCGAGGCGGGCCGGATGGCCGCGACGCTCCTCGAAGGCCGGAACGCGCTCTACGCCGCCCTCGCCGACGAGCGCGTCGATACCGTGGGGTGGACGGCCGAGCAGGTCGCGGACGAAGTCGTGCGTCACGTCCGGGAGAGGAGCCACCCGGCGGTCGTGAGCGTGGAGGTGCCGGGGCGCTCGTACGACGTGCTCGTGGGCCGCGCGCTGCTCGGGTCGCTGGGATCGCACGTGCGCCGTTCCTCGCCGGGCTCGCGGCGCGTGGCCGTGGTGACCGACTCCACGGTCGGACGGCTGTTCGGCGCCGCCACCGAGGAAGCGCTGCGCTCCGAGGGACTGGAACCGGTCCGCTTCGACGTGCCTCCCGGCGAAGCGTCGAAGAGCTGGAGCCAAGCCGGCGAGCTCCTGGGAGGCTTCGCCTCGGCGCGGCTCGACCGCCGCGACGCGATCGTGGCTCTCGGCGGAGGGGTGGTAGGCGACCTCGCAGGGTTCTGCGCGGCCACGTACCTGCGCGGGCTGTCGTTCGTGCAGGTGCCGACGACGCTGCTCGCGCAGGTCGACAGCTCGATCGGGGGGAAGACGGGCATCGACCTGCCGGCCGGCAAGAACCTCGTCGGCGCGTTCTGGCAGCCGGCGTTCGTGCTGACCGACACGTCGCTCCTCTCGTCGCTCCCCGATCTCGAATGGCTGAGCGGGCTGGCCGAGGTGGCGAAGACGGCGGTGCTGTCGGGCGAGGCGGACCTCGCGTGGCTGGAGGCCAACGCGGCGAAGCTGGGGCAGCGGGATCCGGAGGCGGTCGAGCACGCGGTGCGCCTCTGCGTGCGGTTCAAGGCCTCGGTCGTCGCCGGTGACGAGCGGGAGAGCGGTGAGCGCGAGTGCCTCAACCTCGGCCACACGCTCGGGCACGCGATCGAGAAGGTCGCGGGTTTCGGCGTCGTGCCGCACGGCCTGGCGGTAGCCGAGGGCATGCGGTTCGCCGCGAGGCTCGCCGAGAACCTCGGCCTCGCCGAGGGAGGCTGGGCGCTTCGGCAGGAGGACCTGCTCGAAGCGCTCGGGCTCGTCGGGGGCCTGCCGAGCTTCAACGCGGACGCGTTGCATGAGACGATGAGGTCGGACAAGAAGGCTCGAGGCGGGCGCATTCGCTTCGCGCTCGCGATCGCACCCGGACAGTGCGAGGTGCACGTGGTGGACGACGGCGTGCTGGCTGCACGTCTCGCGGACTGGGAGGGGGGCTAGGGGTGGAACGGGTGCTGGTCGTCAACGGCCCGAACCTCAACCTGCTGGGCCGGCGTGAGCCGGAGGTGTACGGCGCTTCCACGCTCGAGGAGATAGAGGCCGCGCTCACGAGCCGCGCCGAAGAGCTCGGCGTCGCGGTCTCGTTCTTCCAGAGCAACCACGAGGGCGCGATCGTGGACGCGCTCCAGGGGGCAGCAGGCGACGCCGAGGCGGTGGTGCTGAACGCCGGCGCGCTGACGCACTACAGTCTCGCCGTACGGGACGCGATCGCATCGCTCCCCGTCCCCGTCGTCGAGGTGCACATGAGCAACGTGTTCGCGCGCGAGTCGTTCCGCTCGGTCAGCGTCATCTCACCGGTCTGCGCCGGCACTATCAGCGGTCTTGGTGTCGACAGCTACCTGCTCGGGCTGAGCGCGGCGGTGCGGCTGTCGCGGGGATCGCTGTGAACGCGGAGCACAGGATCGCCTCGCTGCGCCGACGCCTCGTCGACGAGGGCATCGACGCGGTCCTGATCAGCGGCGCGAGCAACATGACGTACCTCACGGGCTTCGAGCACGTCATCGACAGGGCGATCAACGCCGCGTGCCTGGTCACGCCGGACGTGTCGCGCTTCTACACCGACTTCCGCTATCAGGAGGCGGCGGAGACGGCGGCGGTCGGCACGCCCTGGACGGTCAGGGTGCCGAAGGAGTCGCTATACGTCGAGCTCTGCGCCGAGCTCCGCGAGGAGGGCGTGCAGAGCCTGGCGATGGAGTCCTCCGTGCCGTACGGGCGCTTCAAGTTCGTCTCCGAGCAGTTCCAGGGCCGCGTGGAGCCCGTCAACCAGTGGGTGGAGGAGATCAGGCAGGTAAAGGAACCGCACGAGATCGAGCGCATCGCCGCTGCCGCCGCGCTCGGGGACGAGGCGTTCGAGCACATCCTCGGGCGCATCGAGCCCGGTCTCACCGAGCGCGAGGTGGCGCTCGAGCTCGAGTTCTTCATGCGCCGGAACGGCTCCGAGGGAGTGGCGTTCGACCCGATCGTCGCTTCCGGCCCCAACTCCGCCCGGCCGCACGCGCAGGTGTCGGATCGCGTCATCGAGAACGGCGACCTCGTGAAGCTCGACTTCGGGGCGCGGATCGAAGGCTACTGCAGCGACATGACTCGCACCGTGGTCGTCGGCAAGGCGACGGAGCGGCAGCGCGAGATCTACTCGGCGGCGCTGGAGGCTAACGGCATAGGTCTTGCGGCGGTGCGCCCGGGGCTCCCGGCTTGCGACATCGACCGGAGCGCTCGCGACGCCCTGGCGGCGCGCGGCTTCGGCGGGGAGTACTTCGGACACAGCCTGGGACACGGCGTCGGCATAGACGTCCACGAGCAGCCGAGCATCTCGCCGCTCAACCGGGACAGCGTCCGAATCGGTTCGGTCATCACGATCGAGCCGGGGGTGTACGTGCCCGGATTGGGCGGTGTTAGGATAGAGGACCTGGTCGTGGTGGAGGAGTCCGGCGCGCGCCTGCTCACCCACAGCACGAAGGACCTGATCGAACTGTAGGGAAAGGCGAGAGCGGATCAGCATGGCGGTATCCACGAACAACTTCAAGAACGGCATGGCGATCAACTACAACGGCAAGCTGTGGACGATCGTCGAGTTCCAGCACGTCAAGCCGGGCAAGGGCGGCGCGTTCGTTCGCACGAAGCTCAAGGAGCTCAAGACCGGGCGCGTCGTGGACGTGACGTTCCGCGCGGGCGAGAAGGTCGACGACGTCCGGACCGAGACGAAGCGGATGCAGTTCCTCTACTCCGACGGCGATGAGTTCCACTTCATGGACAACGAGACGTATGAGCAGACGGCGCTCGGCAGGGACTTCCTCGGCGATGCGGCGAAGTGGCTGAAGGAAGGCGACGAGGTCCAGATCCTCACGGCGGACGGCGAGATGATCGGCGTCGAGCCGCCGATGTTCGTCGAGCTAGCCGTGACGGAGACCGACCCCGGCTTCAAGGGCGACACCGTCCAGGGCGGCACGAAGCCGGCGATGCTGGAGACCGGCGCGGTCGTCCAGGTCCCGATGTTCGTGAACCCTGGGGACACGGTGAAGGTCGACACGCGCGACGGCAGCTACATCACGCGCGTGTGACCGCGGCACCGCGCCGTCGTCCTCGCGCCGGCTTCAGCTGCCTCAGTCAGCCGGAAGCCGGCGGCTGCTGACGGCGATAGTCCGTCAGCAGCCTGGTATACTGCGTTCACGGCGTCCCGGCGATGATCCTCGCCGAGACGCCCGTCTGCACACCCTGACCCAGGCAGGTGCCGATGCGACCCGTCTCGATAACGGACACGACCTTGCGCGACGCCCACCAGTCGCTGTGGGCGACGCGAATGCAGCTCGCAGACATGCTGCCGATCCTGACCAAGATGGACTCGGTCGGATACTGGTCGCTCGAGGTCTGGGGCGGAGCGACCTTCGACGCCTCACTGCGTTTCCTCGACGAGAACCCGTGGGAGAACCTGCGCACGATCAAGAAGCACTGCCCCAAGACTCCGCTGCAGATGCTGCTGCGCGGCCAGAACCTGGTCGGGTACCACCACTATGGCGACGACATCGTCCGGCGGTTCGTTCTCGCGGCCAAGCGCAACGGCATCGACGTCTTCCGCGTCTTCGACGCGCTCAACGACATCCGCAACGTCGAGGTGGCCGCGGCGGCCATCAAGGAGTCGGGCGCGCTGTTCGAGGGAGCGATCAGCTACAGCGTCTCGCCCGTGCACACGCTCGACGGCTACGTCGAGTACGCGCAGCAGCTCAAAGAGCTCGGTGCCGACACGATCTGCATCAAGGACATGGCCGGCATGCTCACGCCGTTCCGCACGGAGCGGATGGTGCGCGCCCTGAAGGAGCAGATCGGGCTGCCGGTGCACGTCCACTGCCACTACATAGGCGGCATGGCGCCGATGAACTACGTCAAGGCAGCCGAGGCGGGGGCGGACATCGTCGACACCGCCGTCGTCGCGCTCGCGTTCGGCAACAGCCAGCCGGCGGTGGAGACCATCGTCGCCGCGCTGAAGGAGTCGCCGTTCGACACCGGGCTCGACCTCGACCTGCTCTTCGAGATCGCGGAGTACTGGGAGGACGTCCGGCGCAAGAAGAAGCTCAAGCGCGGCATCACGACGCTGCTTTCGATGGAGGTCTTCAGCCACCAGGTGCCGGGCGGCATGATGAGCAACCTCGTGAGCCAGCTCGAGGTGCAGAAGGCAGGCGACCGCCTTTCCGACGTGCTGGACGAGGTGCCGAAGGTGCGGGCGGAGGTGGGGTACCCGCCGCTCGTGACGCCCCTGTCCCAGATCGTCGGGACGCAGGCCGTCCTCAACGTGCTGTCCGGCAAGCGTTGGGCAGTCGTCCCCCGCGAGATGAAGGACTACGTGAAGGGCCTCTACGGCAAGGCGCCGGGTCCGATGGACGCTGAGATCGTTGCGAAAGTGCTCGGCGGGGACGAGCCCTTGCCGCCCGAGGTGCGCCCGGGCTCGCTGGCGAAGGGCACCTTCGCCGAGGCGGCCGCCGAGATCGGCGACCTCGCGCACAGCGAGGAGGACGTGCTCATGTACGCCCTGTTCCCGAACGAGGCGCGCAGCTACCTGACGTTGCACCAGGAGGGCGCGGAGAAGGCGGTCTTCCTGTCGAGCGAGCAGTACAACACGGTCAAAGAGGAGGCGTCGGTGGACGTCAACCAGATCCGCGAGCTGATCAAGATCGTCGAGCTGTCCGACGTCAACGAGGTCGTCGTCGAGGAGGCAGGGACGAAGGTGGTCGTGCGCCGCGGGGGCGTGGTGGCGAGCGTGGCCGCCGAGGCTGCACCCGTCGCCGCTCCGACGGCCGGCGAGCCGCCCGGCCCCGTCGCGGCGGCCGGCGAGAGGCCCGCGAGCTGGAAGAAGGTCGTCTCGCCCATGGTCGGCACGTTCTACCGCGCTCCCGCCCCGGGGGCCGAGCCGTTCGTGAAGGCCGGCGACGAGGTGACCGAGGGCCAGACGCTGTGCATCCTCGAGGCGATGAAGCTGATGAACGAGCTTACGGCCGAGGAGCCCGGGGTGATCCGCGAGGTCCCCGTCAACGACGCGGAGCCGGTGGAGTACGGGACCGTCCTGTTCTACTACGAGCCTCTCGGGTAGCGCGGTGTTCTCGAAGGTACTCATCGCCAACCGGGGCGAGGTCGCCCTGCGCGTGATCCGCAGCTGCAAGGAGATGGGCGTCGAGTCCGTGGCCGTGTACTCCGAGGCCGACAAGGACTGCCTGCACGCGCGCATGGCGGACGAGGCGGTGTGCATAGGTCCCGCGGCGTCCCGGATGAGCTATCTGAACATGCCGAACATCATCTCGGCCGCGCTGATGTCCGGCGCGGAGGCGATCCACCCCGGTTACGGGTTCCTCGCCGAGAACGCGCAGTTCGCACGCGCCGTGGCCTCGTCCGGCCTCACGTTCATCGGCCCCTCGCCCGAGGCGATCGAGCGGATGGGGGACAAGGCCGCCGCGCGCAAGACGATGGCCGAGGCCGGCGTGCCGGTCGTCCCCGGGTCCGACGGGGCCGTCCAGACCGAAGCCGACGCGCGCGCCTTCGCCGAGCGAGTCGGGTTCCCCGTGCTCATCAAGGCATCCGCCGGCGGCGGCGGGAAGGGCATGCGCGTCGTGGCCTCGGCCGAGGAGCTGTCGTCCCAGCTCGTCGCCGCGAAGACCGAGGCCGCGGCAGCGTTCGGAAACGACGAGGTGTACCTCGAGCGCTATCTCGCCCGTCCCCGGCACATCGAGTTCCAGGTGCTGGCCGACACGCACGGCAACGCGGTACACCTGTTCGAGCGCGACTGCTCGATACAGCGCCGGCACCAGAAGCTCGTCGAGGAGGCGCCGTCGCCCGCCCTGACGGACGAGCTGCGCGAGCGCATGGGTGATGCCGCGCTTCTGGCGGTGCGCGCGGTCGGGTACGTCAACGCGGGGACCGTCGAGTTCCTCCTTGACGCCGACGGGTCGTTCTACTTCATGGAGATGAACACGCGGGTGCAGGTCGAGCATCCTGTCACGGAGCTGGTGACCGGCGTGGACATCGTCAAGGAGCAGATACGGATAGCGGCCGGGGAGCCGATGAAGCACACGAGCCAGGAGCAGCTGTCGATTCGCGGGCACGCGATCGAGTTCCGCATCAACGCGGAGGACAC
>JAJZPX010000022.1 GCA_021811025.1 Actinomycetes bacterium | reverse complement strand
CAGGACGCCGACCGTGCGCGCGGCCTCGCGCGCGGAGAGCGAGGCGCGAGGGGCGCCGAGCACCGAGAGCGAGCCCGCCAGGAGGCGCGCCTCGCCGGTCACGGCGCGAAGCAGCGTGGTCTTGCCGGCGCCGTTCGGCCCGACGAGCCCCACGACCTCGCCCGGCGAGAGCGTCAGGGACACTCCCGAGAGGACCTCGCGGCCCGCGTACCCGATCGCGGCCTCAGCGAAGCGAAGCGCGTCCACGGCTCACGCCCCTCTCTCCGCCTGCAGCAGCAGCCACACGAAGAAGGGCCCGCCGAGGACGGCGGTCACGATGCCCACGGGCAGCTCGACCGGCGCGAGGACGACGCGCGCCGCGAGGTCGGCCAGCACCAGCACCACGCCTCCGGCGAGCACCGACACGGGCAGCAGCCGGCGGTGGTCGGGACCGAGGACGAGCCTCGCCATGTGCGGCGTCATCAGCCCGACGAAGCCGATCAGCCCGGACACCGACACGGCGGCCGCCACCATGAGGGACGCCGCGACGAGCATCACGAGCTTGAACCTCTCGACGTCGATGCCGAGCTGCGCGGCGCGCTCGTCGCCGAGCAGCATGACATCGAGGTCGCGGGTGTATAGGAGCGGGGCCGCCAGGCCGACCGCCAGCATGACCGCCACGACGACGACGTACGCCCACGACGCTGTCTGCAGCCCGCCCATCATCCAGAACACCACCTGCTGCATCGTCTGCCGCGAGAACACCATGACGAACGAGGTCACCGCCGCCAGCGTGTAGCTCACGGCCACGCCCGCGAGCAGCAGCGAGAGCATGTCGAGCCGCCCGCGCCGCGCGGTCATCGCCACGACGATCGCGATCGACGCGACGGCGCCCGCGAACGCGGCGACCGGCACCGCCACGAACGCCGAGACACCGAGCCCGGCGCCGGCCACCAGCGCGAGCGTCGCGCCGAGCCCGGCGCCGGAGCTCACGCCCAGGATGTACGGGTCCGCCAGCGGGTTGCGGAAGAGCGCCTGGTAGAGCGTCCCGGCCGCGGCGAGGCACATCCCGACGAGCGCGGCGAGCACGACGCGCGGCAGCCGCAGGTCGAGCACGAGCGCGTCGGCTATCCCCGCCGGACGGCCGAGAAGCCCGTGCCCGATCGCGCGCACGACGTCGGCGGGCGCCAGCGGCACCGCCCCGAGAGCGACGCCGGCCACGACGGCGGTCGCGAGCACGGCCGCCACCGCGGCGACGACGACGAGCGTCCGGCTGCGCGCGAGGGGCGGCATCCTACTTGAACGCCTCCGGGTGCAGCCCCTCGGCCACCTCGCGCAGGCCTTGCGCCACACGAGGCCCCGGGCGCGAGACGAGGTTGTCGTCCAGCAGCACGATCCTGCCGGACTTCACCGCGGAGAGCTTCCCGTAGCCCGGGCGCTTGGCGAGCCCGGAGGGGTCGCTCATCGAGCCCTTCGTCACGAGGTAGACCTGCGGGTCGTCCTCGAGGAGCTGCTCGAGCGAGTAGCCGATGTAGCCGCCGCGGGTCACCACGTTGCGCCCGTTCGAGATGCGGATCATGTCGTCGAGCAGCGTGTCCGCGCCCGCCGTGTACACCGGGTTCTGCGCTATCTCGACGAAGCAGCTCGCCGTCTTCGTGCCCGCGACCTTCGCGCGAACGTCCTCGACCTCGGCTCGGATGGCGGCCGCTGTCTCCGCCGCCTTCGCCGACGTGCCGGTGGCCTTCCCCACCATCTCGATCGACGCTATCGTCCCCTCGATGGTCGTGGGATCTACGGCGACGACCTTCGCGCCGAGCCCCTCGAGCTTCTGGACGACCTCCTTCTGCACGCCGCCCGTCACCAGCACGAGGTCGGGCTTGGCAGCCGCGATGGCCTCGAGGTTGGGCGTCATGAAGTCGCCGACCTTGGGGAGGTCCTTCACCTCGGGCGGGTAGTCGTCGTAGGTGGTCACCCCGACAAGCCGGCCGGTGAGCCCGAGGGCGGCCACGATCTCGGTGTCGGCCGGCGCGAGCGACACGATGCGCTGCGGCTTAGCATCGAGCTTCACGGAGTGGCCGAGGTCGTCGGTGACGGTCACCGGGAACGCCGCCTCGGACTTCGCGGCGGGCGGCTTGTCCGTGCCGGCCCCCCCTCTCGAACAGCCGCTCAAGGCCAGCGACACGGCCAGCAGGGCCACGGCGAGCAGTCTCGTGGTGTAACGCATCGGTCTCCCCGTCCTGTGCGCGAGCAGCCCCATCACGAGAAGCGTGAAGACCCGGCCTGCTTCATGGCCGGGTCTTCGAGGAACGACGCCGCTGGCTGCGGGTCGCGAGTCGCCTCTTTCCTCGAAGGCCGTTCGTCTCGCGCCCCGTCGGGCAGGTCTCCTGGCTTCGGCCGACTCGACCGTCACAGTTGCGGGTCAGCGCCGGAATCACACCGGCTTCCCTATTCTCCCGCGCGAAGCGGGCACCCGACGGGATGTCTGTTGTTGGGGGAGAGTGTAGCGGAGCGGCGCCCGCGGCGCCAGCGTTCAGGATCGCGCCACCTCCTTGAGCGCCGTCACCTCGTGCTCCGTGAGCTCGCGCAGCGCACCACGAGGCTGATCGCCGAGCTCGATCGGCCCGAACGCCGTGCGCTCGAGCTCCGTCACGGGGTGCCCGATCGCCGAGAACATCCGCCGCACCTGCCGCTTGCGCCCCTCGCGGATCGTGATGCGCGCCTCGGTCCGGTCGTCGCGCGGCCCGAGCGCCTCGACCTCGGCCGGCTGCGTCGGCCCGTCGTCGAGCTCGATGCCGCGGCGCAGCCGTGCGAGCTCGGCGTCCGAAGGCCGGCCCGCGACGACGGCGCGGTACGTCTTCGGCACGTGGTAGCGGGGGTGCAGCAACCGCGCCGCGAGCTCACCGTCGTTGGTGATCAGCAGCAGGCCCTCGGTGTCCATGTCGAGACGCCCGACCGCGAACAGCCCCGGCGGCAGGGGCGGCAGGAACCGCGCGATCGTCGGCCGCCCCTGCGGGTCGGACATGGTCGTCACGCACCCGCGCGGCTTGTTGAGCGCGAAGTACGCGTGCGCGACGCCCAGCTCGAGCGCGCGCCCGTCTACCGCGACCGCGTCGCGGTCCGGGTCCGCCTTCGTGCCGAGCGAAGTGACGACCTCGCCGTTGACCGTGACGCGTCCCGCCGCGATCAGTTCCTCCGAGCGGCGCCGCGAAGCAACGCCCGCGCGGGCCATCAACTTCTGCAGGCGCTGCTCGCTCACGGCTCAGTCGATCTCGTCGAGGTCCTCCTCGGGCTCCTCGCCGTCGGCGTCGTCGGCCTCGCCGAGCCCCGCGCTGGGCGAGAGCGGCGAGCTCGCGGCGTGCAGCCGCTCCTGGATCGCCGCCGCCGTCTTCTCGTCCGGAGCGAACTCCTCGAGCGGCGGCAGCTCGGTGAGGTCCCTCAGGCCGAACTTCTCGAGGAACGCGCGCGTCGTCCCGTAGAGTATGGCGTTGCCCTGCTGCGGGTCGCGCCCGAGCTCCTTCACCAGCCCCTTCTCGACGAGAGAACTGATGACTCCCTCAGAGTTCACGCCGCGCACGGCATTCACGCCCTGGCGCGTCACCGGCTGCTGGTAAGCGATGACCGCCAGCGCCTCGAGCGCGGCCTGCGAGAGCCGCCGGGTGTCCCAGGACAGCACGAGCTCCTCGACGAGCGCGTGGTGCCCGGGGTGCGTGAAGAGCTTCCAGCCGCCCGCCACCTCGCGCAGCTGGAAGCCGCGGTCGTCGGCGGCGTACTCGTCGCGCAGCTCCTTCAGCACGCCGGTGATCTCGCCCGCCGTCACGCCGATCAGCCCGGCGATCTTCGAGGCGGGCAGAGGGTCGTCGCTCACGAACAGCAGCGCCTCGCACATCCCTCTCAGCTCGAGCGCCTCGGCGTCCATCACGCATCCTCCTCCACGCTCGTGATCTCGATCTCCCCGAAGAGCGCGTCCTGCCGAAGGTCGACCTCGCCGCGCTTGTACAGCTCGAGTATCGCGAGGAACGTCACGACGACCTCCTCGGCGTCGGCGCCGGCCGCGACCAGCTCCGAGAACAGCCGGCGGCGCCTCGCGGCGAGCAGGCCGGCGATGTGCCGCACGTGCAGCTCGAGGCTGATCGGCATGGACGCGACGTGCTCGGCCTCGAGCAGGAAGACCTCGCGCCTCACCATCAGGTCCGCGCAGATGACGCCGAGCGAGCGCAGCGTGATGCCCTCGAGGAAGTCCGGCATCAGCTTCAGGAACCGCTCCTCGAGCCCCGCCTGCCGGGCGTGCATCCGTCCCTCCGCCTCCATGCGCGCCGACAGCTCGGCCGAGGCGTTCTTGAAGGTCTTGTACGCGAGCAACCGCGCTACCAGCAGCTTGCGCGCCTCCTCGGGCGAGAGCTCCTCGTACTCGTCCGGCTCGGCCGGTTCGCGGTCCGCGGGCAGGAGCGACGCCGCCTTGATCTCCAGCAGCGTCGCCGCGACGAGGAGGAAGTCGCTCGCCACGTCGAGATCGAGCTCCCTCATGCGCTCGATGTGCTCGAGGTACTGGTCCGCCACCTCGGAGATGTCTATGTCGGTGACGTCGACCTTCTGCCTGCCGACGAGATGCAGCAGCAGGTCGAACGGCCCCTCGAAGACGTCTGTGCGGACGCGGTACGACACGGCCGCGTCAGAACGGCTCTTGCGCGTCGTCCGCGTCGCGCTCGGACGGGGACGCCGGCTCCTCGCGCCCGTCGATGCGCACGACGCGTCGGCAGTTCGCGATGACCTCGGCGGCGACCGGGCGCACGCGCTCCGCACCCCCGGCGAGCACCTCCCACGCGAAGCCGGGGACCGCGGCCAGCTCTGCGCGCCGCTCGCGGAACTCGCGCAGGTACTCCGTGAGGTCTTCGACGAGCTTCTTCTTGTGCGCGACGCACCCGCATTCGGCGGCGCGGCAGCACGCATCGAACTCCGCGACGACATCGGGCGCCCCGACGAGCTTGTGGATCTGCTGCAGGGGGCAGATGTCGGGGTCGCCGGGGTCCGTCTTCAGCTTGCGCGCTGGGTCCGTGATCATCGACATGACCTTCGCGCGGATCTCCTCGGGCGAGTCCGAGATGAAGATCGCGTTGCCGTAGCTCTTGCTCATCTTCCGCCCGTCGGTGCCCGGCACGCGCGCGCCCTCCTCGGGGATGAGCGCCTTCGGCTCGACGAGGTACTCGCCCCAGGTGCCGTTGAACCGGCGCACGATCTCGCGTGTGAGCTCGAGATGCGGCGCCTGGTCCTCGCCCACGGGGACGGCCTGCGCGAGCGTGATGGCGATGTCGGCCGCCATGAGCGTGGGGTAGAGGAAGAAGCCGACGTTGGAGAGGTCCTTGTCGGTGATCTGCTCGCGCTGCTCCTTGTACGACGGGACGCGCTCGAGCCATCCCATCGGCGTGATCATGTCGAAGTACAGCGCCAGCTCGGCCACCTCGGGCACGTCGGACTGGCGGTAGATGGTGGAGACTGAAGGGTCGATGCCCGCCGCGCACCAGTCGAGCACCATCTCCTCGGTGAACACGCGGATGTGGCTCGTGTCCTGCCAGTGCGACGTCAGCGCGTGCCAGTCGGCGATGAACCAGAACGCCTGGTACCGGCGCTGCATCGCGATCATGTTCTGCAGGTTGCCGAACCAGTGGCCGAGGTGGAGCTTGCCGGTCGGGCGGTAGCCGGTGACGATGCGGGGCTTGGGCATGCGGTCTGCGGACTCCTCGTGCCGGCGTTGGTCGGGTCGCGGCGCGGGATGAGCTGCGAACGAAGTGAGTCTGCTCGATCCCGCGCGTTCGTGACGGCCCTGCGGGTCCGTCACGAACGGAGTATAGCGTACGCGCCGGGCGGCAACGTGCCGGGCTCCGGCCGTCCGCCTCAGCCTGCGATGAGCCGCAGCAGAGGGTCCACCGTGACGGCGAAGTACGCCTGCACGATGCCCTGGAACAGGAACACGAGCGCGAAGATGATGATGAACCCGTACTGCTCGACCTGCGCGTACACCCTTAACGCGCGGTCGGACAGGAAGATCGGCAGCACGCGGGATCCGTCGAACGGCGGGATCGGGATGAGGTTGAAGAACAGCAGCACGAGGTTGATCGTCGCGAAGTAGTAGAGGAGGTTCGCTGCGATCGCGCCCGCCGAGCCCATAGCGAGCAGCGCCGTCCCGAAGAATCGCACGGCGAGGCCCGAGACGACGGCGAGCGCGAGGTTCGTGGCCGGACCGGCGAGGCCCGTCAGCAGCATGCCCCTGCGGAAGTCGCTGAAGTACCGCGGGTTGATCGGGACCGGCTTCGCGTAGCCGAAGCCTGGGAAGTTGGCGAGCACCAGCAGCGCGGGCAGCAGGATCGTCCCGAACGGGTCGATGTGACGGAGAGGGTTGAGGCTGAGGCGCCCGGCGTTGCGTGCCGTGGGATCGCCCAGGAGATACGCAGCGTAGCCGTGCGCGATCTCGTGAAGGATGATCGCGGGCAGGATGAACAGGAACCTCATGAAGTAGCCCAGCAGGGCCGTCAGCTGCGCCATCCCGTCCCTTCTTCAGGAGTCGGCGTCGGTGTCTGCCTCGTCGCCTTCGCCGCGCCCGCCGGTCTCGCCCGCGCGCCCGGCGAGCCGGCGCAGCTCGGCCAGCTCGGCGTCGCGTCCCGCCACCTTGCCGTCGATGCGGTCCGCCAGCACTCGGGACAGGATAGCAGAGTACGCCGGCCCGGGAGGCACGCCTATATCCCGCAGGTCGTCCCCGCTGACCTCGAGCCGCACGCGCGCGACCTCCGTCCCGTAGCGCTCGATCCTCGCGCGCGCCTCGCCGTCGCCGGTGGCGAAGAGGTACGCGAGCGCCTCGGACGGCAGCGGATCCAGCAGCGTGCGGAGCCGGCTGTCGCGCATGCCGCGGCGCTCGGCCAGGGTTCGCGCGGTCGTCCGCCCGCGCGTGACCACCGCGAGCATCGCGTCGAGGTAGACGCGAGGGAGCCTCAGGCGGCGCACCCAGCGCTCGACCGCCCCCGGCGCGCTCCCGGCCACGAGCGGGATCAGCAGCGCGACCCGGTGGCTCGGAGCGCCCGGAAGGACGTCGCGCAGGCGAGGCAGCGCGTCTTCGACCGCCCGAAGCTCCGCCAGCGCGCGTCCGACGTCCATCCCATCGGGCCCGAGCGCCGCGAGCGCGCCTAGGTCCGCGAGCCGCGCGAGGGCGGGCAGCGCCGGCTCCTCGTCGAGTATCGCGATCAGCTCCTCGCGTATGCGGGCGCCCGAGATCTCGCCGAGCATCCCGAGCTCAACCGCCTGCCGCGCGAGGTGCTCGGTGGACGGGTCGAGCGCGAACCCGTAGCGCTGCTCGAAGCGCGCCGCCCGGAACACCCGCGTGGGGTCCTCGACGAAGCTCAGCGAGTGCAGCACGCGCACGACCCCGCGCTCGAGGTCGCGCAGGCCGCCGAACGGGTCCGCGATCGCCCCCAGGCAGTCCGGGTCGATGCACGCGGCCATCGCGTTGATCGTGAAGTCCCGGCGGAAGAGGTCCTGCCGAAGGCTCGATCGCTCGACGGTCGGAAGCGCCCCGGGCCGGGTGTAGTACTCCGTCCGCGCGCTCGTCACGTCGACGTGCACGTCCCGTCCCAGCACGAGCACCGCCGTCCCGAACCGCCGGTGCACGCGCACCTTGACGCCGAGCCGCTCGGCCGCCGCCTCCGCGAACGCGACGCCGTCACCCTCGACCACCACGTCGACGTCCAGGTTCGCCCGCCCGAGGATCATGTCCCGCACGAACCCCCCGACGAGGTGCGCGCGCACGCCGTGCTCCTGCGCGAGCGTCCCGAGCACTCCGATCGCCGCGCGAGCGCCAGCGGGCAGCAGGTGCTCGAAGCCGTCGAGGAACCGCTGCGACGCGGCGCCTCGGACCTGCGTCAGCCCTCGGTCGAGGTACGCGTCGCCGTGCTCCGCTCGCAGCAGGTCCTTGCGCGTCACGATCCCGACGAGCCTCCCGTCCTCCAGCACCGGCAGCCTGCCGATCCCCTCGCGCGTGAGGAGGCGCTCGATCGTGGTGAGGTCGGCCGAGGGACCCACGGTGATGACCTCGCGCGCCATGAAGCCCTTCACCGGCGCGTGCTCGAGCCCGTGGCGGACCGCCTTGTCGACGTCCTTGCGCGTGACGACGCCTCTCACGCGACCGTCATCGACCACCGGCAGCCCGCCGTGCCCCCAGCGGTTCATGAGCTGCCCCGCGTCGCGCATGGAGGTGCCCGAGCTCACCGTCCTCACGGGCGAGCTCGCGATGTCCGCCGCGCGTAGCGGCGGCCGCACCTCGGCCTCCAGCGCCTTGCGCACTGAAGCCAGCGCTTCCTCGATCGTCGCGCACTTCAAGGCGGCCGAGGCCGCCTGCGGGTGCCCTCCGCCGCCGAGGTGCCTCATGACCTCACCGATGTCGACGCCGGCCAACCGGCTTCGGCCGACGACCTGGATCCTCTCCGGCATCCGCATGACCGCGACGGCGACGTTGTGCCCGAGGTCCTCGGACAGGTAGTGCGTCACCACGCTCGCCGAGTCCACGTACTCCCCCACCTCGGCCGAGCCCACCGCGACCTGCTGCCCGTTGACATCCCACATCCTCAGCGTCGCGATCAGCGCCTCGAGCAGCGCGCGTTGCTGCGCGTTGAGCGTCCGCACGAGGAAGCGGTCGACGACCTCGAGGTCGCCTCCGGACGCCATGAGGAACGCCACCGCGTCCGCGTCGTACGGCGTGGTGCCGGGGTACGTGAGCGAGCCGGTGTCCTCGTGGATGCCGAGCAGCATCACCGACGCCTCGAGCGGCGTGAGCGCGATGCCGCGGTCGCGGATGGCGTGGACGAGGATCGACGTGCAGGCGCCGACAGGCATCGAGCGGTCGTCGCCCCGGCCGAGGTCGCCCTCCATCGGCGGGTGGTGATCGTAGATCACGACGTCGACGCGCGGGTCCGGCGCCAGCTTGCCGAGCTCGCCGATGCGCCCCGGGTCGCGCGTGTCGCACATGATGAGGCGGTCCACCGCGCCGAGATCGAGCGTCTTGAGCTCCACGAAGTCGAGCAGGTCGGCGTGCAGGTTGTGGAAGTCGCGCACGTTCGCGTTGTTGCTGCCGAGGAATACCGCGAACGCGCCGGGGAAGACCTTCGTCGCGGCGACCGAGGCCGCGTACGCGTCGAAGTCGGGATTGGCGTGTCCTACGGCTATCTGCATGCGAGGAACCTACCCCTGCGCGTACACGACCGCCGCGGCGAGCCGCTCCTCGCCTGCGTCCAGCAGCCGCTCGGAGGCCGCGAACATCGTCGCGACGCTGTCGCCGGCGGAGACCGCGTCTCCGCGCTTGGCGTGCAAGACGATGCCGGCGCCGTGGTCGATCGCGTCCTCGGCCGTCGCGCGGCCCGCGCCCAGCGCCATGGCCGCGCGGCCGACGCCCTCCGCGTCGAAGCCGGCGATCGCGCCGTCCCCGGGCGCGCGCAGCTCGCGGGCCCGTGCGGCCACCGCCAGCCGCGAGGGATCGTCGACGACTCGCTCGTCGCCTCCCTGCGCCGCCACCCACGCGCGGCACGCGGCCAGGGCGCGGCCGTCCTGCACCGCCTCCGCGAGATGGATCCGCCCCTCGTCCTCGTCGCACGCCCGGCCGCCGAGCACCAGCATCTTCGCGCCGAGCAGCATGCACTCCTCGACGAGGTCGGGCGGCCCCTCGCCGCGCAGCACCTCGATCGCCTCGCGCACCTCGAGCGCGTTGCCGACGGCTCGGCCGAGCGGCTGGTCCATGTCGGTGAGCACGGCCGTGACGCGCTTGCCGAGCGCCTCGCCCACGCGCACGAGCTCGTCCGCGAGGTGCCGCGCCTCGGCCTGCGTCTTCATGAACGCGCCGGAGCCGGCCTTCACGTCCAGCACGATGGCGTCCGCGCCGCCGGCGACCTTCTTGGAGATGATGCTCCCCACGATGAGCGGCACCGAGGGCACGGTCCCGGTGACGTCGCGCAGCGCGTACATCAGCTTGTCCGCGGGGTCGACGTCCGCGCTCTGCGCGACGACCGCGCAGCCCGCGTCGCGCACCTGGACCGCGAACGCCTCGGGCGACATCTCCACGCGGAACCCGGGGATCGACTCGAGCTTGTCGAGCGTGCCGCCGGTGTGCCCCAGGCCGCGGCCGGACATCTTGGCCACCGGCACGCCGCACGCGGCGACCATCGGCACCAGCGCGATCGTGGTCTTGTCGCCGACGCCCCCGGTCGAGTGCTTGTCGACCTTGACGCCGGGGATCGCGGACAGGTCGAGCACGCGGCCCGAGCGCGCCATCGCGTCCGTCAGCCACACGGTCTCCTCGGCGTCGAGCCCGCGAATGTACGCCGACATCAGCCACGCCGACATCTGGTAGTCCGGCATTTCTCCCGAGACGAACGCCCGCACCAGCCGCGCCAGTTCCTCGGCCGAGTGCTTGCCGCCGTCGCGCTTGAGCTCGATGAGCTCCTCCGGCGTCCTCACGCCCCGCGCACCTCCGCGAGGAAGCTCGTCCCGCGGGCGCAGAGCCCCCCGAGGCGGTAGAAGTCGAGCACGGTCGCGCCGACGTCGGCGAACGTGCGTCGAGTGCCGAGCGCCACCCCCGCCTCGACGCCCTTGATCTTCGCCAAGAGCGGCACGTATTCGCGGCTGTGGTCGGTCGAGGCGGTCGTCGGGTCGCAGCCGTGGTCGGCGGTGATGACGAGCAGGTCGCCGTCCACCATCGCCTCCAGCAGCTCGGGCATCCTCGCGTCGACGGCCTCGAGCCCGCGGGCGTAGCCGGTCGCGTCGTTGCGGTGGCCCCACACCATGTCGAAGTCGACGAGGTTGGCGAACACGAGGCCGCCCTCGGGTCCGCGGACCCGCTCGACGAGCTTTGTGAAGCCGTCCATGTTGTCGGTCACGTGCGGCGACTCGCAGACGCCTTGCCACGCGAAGATCTCGCCGATCTTGCCGACGCCCCAGCAGCTCACGCATCGCTGCGTCAGGACGTCGAGCACGGTGGGCTCGAACGGCTCGATCGCGAAGTCGCGCCTCCTGTGCGTGCGCACGTACCGCCCGTTCTCGTCGGGCCCCACGAACGGCCGAGCGATGACGCGCCCGACGGGGTGGTCGCCGGTCAGCATCTCTCGCGCGCTCGCGGCGATCCGGTAGAGCGCCTCGATCGGGATGACGTCCTCGTGCGCCGCGATCTGGAAGACGGAGTCGGCCGAGGTGTACACGATCGGCCTGCCGGTCCGGACGTGCTCGGCGCCCAGCTCCTGGATGATCTCGGTCCCGCTCGCCGGCTTGTTCCCCAGCCAGCCCAGCCCGGTCCGGCGCTCGAACTCGTCCATGATCTCGAGCGGGAACCCGTGAGGGTACGTCGGGAACGGGCGGTCGAGCACGACGCCCATCATCTCCCAGTGGCCGGTCGTCGTGTCCTTGCCCTTCGAGAGCTCGGCGCAGCGGCCCCACGAAGCTGAAGGCGAGTCAGTCGGCGGCACGCCGGCGATCCGGCCGAGGTTGCCGAGCCCCATCGCGCCGAGGTTCGGCATCGCGAGCCCGCCGGCCGCCTCGGCCGTGTGCCGCAGGGTGTCGGACCCCGCGTCGCCGTACTCGGCCGCGTCGGGCAGGGCGCCGCACCCAACGCTGTCGAGCACGACCACGATCGCCCGGGGCTCCCGGGTACGCACCATTGCCGCCCCTCCCTCTAGATGATGACGCGCGCTATCTCTTCGAGGCTCGTCTCCCCGGTCGCGACCTTGTCGAGCGCGTCGCGCACCAGCGTGCGCATCCCCCGCGCGCCGGCGGCCTCGCGGATCTGGTCGAGCGGCGCCTCGTGCAGGAAGAGCCGCCTGATGTCCTCGTCGATCTCCATCATCTCGAACAGGCCGACGCGCCCGCGGTACCCCGTCTGAAAGCACTCCTGGCACCCGACGGGCCCGTATGTCGTCACGTTGGCGGCCTCCTCGGCCGTGAAGCCGGCCCTCACGAGCACGTCGGGCGGAAGGCTCACGGGCTTCCGGCAGCGCCTGCACAACCGCCGCGCGAGCCGCTGCCCCACGACCCCGATGACGGCCGAGGAGATGATGTACGGGGCCACGTCCATGTCAACGAGCCGCGTGAGCGCCGCCGGAGCGTCGTTCGTGTGGATCGACGACAGCACGAGGTGCCCGGTGAGCGCCGCCTGGATGCCGATCTCGGCGGTCTCCGGATCGCGCATCTCCCCGATCATCACGACGTCGGGGTCCGACCGCAGGATCGACCGAAGGGCGCTCGCGAACGTCACGCCGCCCTTCGCGTTCACGGCGATCTGGGTCAGGCCGTCCATCTGGTACTCCACGGGGTCCTCGACCGTGATGATCTTGCGCTGCGTGGTGTTCAGGCGCTTGAGCGACGCGTACAGCGTGGTCGACTTCCCCGACCCGGTGGGCCCGGCGAGCAGCAGCGCGCCGTACGGCCGGCCGAGGAAGCGCTCCATCTGCACGAGCTGGTCCGGCGTCATGCCGAGGTCCTCGAGCGAGTGGAACGTGAGGCCCTGGTTAAGGAGCCGGATGGTGATGGCCTCGCCGAGGGGCGTCGGCAGGCAGGCCACGCGCATGTCGACCGCCCTGCCCTCGATGGCGAGCTGGATCCGGCCGTCCTGCGGGCGGCGCTTCTCGGCGATGTCCATGTCCGCCATGATCTTGATGCGGTTCGTGATGCCCTTGCGCGTGTTGCGAGGCAGGCGCATCACCTCGAACAGCACGCCGTCCACCCGGTACCGCACGCGCACTCCGTGCTCGCTGGGCTCGAGGTGTATGTCGCTCGCGCGGTCGACCACGGCCTCCCTGATCAGCTGGTTCACGAGCCTCACGATCGGCACGTCCTCAAGGACCGAGATCGGCGCGTCCGCCTCGTCGTCGTGCGCCTCGGCCTCGTCGACCACCACCGCCCACGCGTCCGCGGAGGCCACGTACTTCTCCACCGCGTGGGCGATCTGCGACTGCGTGGCGACGACGGGCCGCACCTCCAGGCCGGTGCGGGCGCGCGCGTCGTCGATCGCCTCGATGTCGAGCGGGTCCGCCATGGCGAGCACGAGCCGGCCGTCCTCGACGCGCAGGGGGATGATGCGGCGGAGCCGGGCGACGCGGTCCGGGATCCGTGCGGCGACCTCGCGATCGATGGTGACGTCGGCGAGGTTCACGAACGGCAGGCCCTTCTGCTCCGCGAGCGACTGGCCGAGCTGCTCCTCGGACACGAACAACCCTCGGACGAGGACCTCCCCGAGCTTGCCGCCGCTGCGGCGCTGCACCTCGAGAACCTCGTCGAGCTGCTCGGGCGTGATCAACCCCGCGCGAACGAGCACCTCGCCGAGCCGCTCGTGACGGTACTCGATCATCCGTCCCGCCCTACGACGCGCGGCGCGCGATGCCGAGCGCCCACTCGACGACGAGGAGTGCGAGCACGGTGATCGACGCGTCGACGTCGAACGCGCCGCCGTACGGAGTCGCTATCGCCTTCAGGTTGAGCGGCAGGACGATCGGCCGCGTCGCCGCGAGCACGCTCTTGCCCCACGCCTCGCTCGCCAGAGCGCCGAAGAACCCGACCACGACGCGGAACACCAGGATCACCGCCACGATGACGAGGAGGTCCATGACCACGGTGAGTATCTGCCGGACGGGTCTTGACGAGGCCACCGCGCGCTCCGTTCGAGAGGAGATGGAGAGTCGAGGAAATGATGCGCGGTCGAAGCCCCGCGGCGCAAGCACTCCGCGCGACGGCCTAGCGCAGG
>JAJZPX010000021.1 GCA_021811025.1 Actinomycetes bacterium | reverse complement strand
TCGTCGTGGAGCTCGCCCGCGCCGTTCGGTCCGAGGAAGCCGAAGATATGCCCCCGCTCTACGCGGAGGCATATCTCTTCGCAGCCGACGTTGCGGCCGTATCGCTTGGTGAGGCCCTCGGTCCGGATCACCGGACCGTCCGTCATCTCATGCACGTTCTCGCCAACGCCGTCGCTTCGGTCTCGTCGATCGATCCCGTTATCGCCCGGATCACGCCGTCCTGGTTCCAGATTACCGTGCTGACGCGCTCAGGCAAGGGGGCCGACGGGACGTTCGCCCGCGCGGTGCGGATCGCGCCGTCGGGGCTCATGACCACAGCGGGCACGCCGTCGATGGTGAGGTCGCGCGCGGTGCCGCCCACGTTCGGGACCAGCAGGGTCGACTGCCAGTCGTCCACGGCCGCGAGCTGGTTGCGTACGTTCTGGGGGAGGAACGGCAGGTTCGTGAGCACGACGCGGATCTCGGCGGCATCGACGCCGTCAGGCACGACGAGCTGCGGGCTGCGCGCCTGCCCGACGAACACCCCGTCGCCGAAGGGAATGCCCTTCTCGGGCCCGACGGTGTTCCTGCCCACGGCGTCGCCGTATCTCGCAACGAGGATCGGGGGTATCCGTACCTCGAACTCCCTGCCGTCAACGGACGATGGGAACGTCCTCTCGCTGCCGTAGTAGCGCAACGCCTCGTTGACCGCCTTCACGTGAAGCTTGAACTTGACCGTCTGTCCGGGCTGAAGCGTGAGCTGAGGCGTGCCGAGGCCGGAAGGGAGCTTCACGGTGAAGTCGAGCGCGTGCCGCGCCTCGGCGAGCGTGACCTTCCTCGGCTCGCGCGGCCCGCCGTCCATCCACGCTTCGCCGAGCGACTTCATGTCGATGTGACCCGAGCCCTCTTGCAGCGCGTTGCCGATCTGCCGCAGGTCGTCCTGGCTGAGCGAGATCGTCTGCACCTTCTGAACCCGGAAGATGCGAAGGAGGCCGGCGGCGGCCGAGCGAACCGGCCCGAACGTGAACGAAGCGAGGACGAGCACGGCCGCGGCCGCGGCGGCGACCCTCCCCCACGGCCGGGCAGGATTGGGACGCGCGAGCGCGAGCGGCACGACGTCGGCCGAAGGCCGCAGGCGGTCGAGCTCGCGGGAGGCGAACGAACGGTCGGCGGCCAGCGTCTCGAGTGCGTGCGCGCACGCGGGGCATTCGGCGAGGTGCGCGTCCATTGCCGCGCGTTCCTCGGCAGTCACCTCGCCGTCGAGGTACGCGAGCAGGTTGCCCTCATCGAAGCACATCGTCGGTCACTCCCTCTCCATCCGGCTCTCGTAGATCTCGCGGAAGCGGCGCTGGGCGCGTGCCAGGACGGTGCCGACGGACCCGGGGGCGAGGTCGGTCGCCTCCGCGATCTCGGCGTAGCTGAAGCCCGAGTGGCGGAGCAGCAGCATCATCCGGTCGCGGGGCTGGAGCGCGTCGAGCGCGCGGCGCACGTCGAGGACGGCGTCGACGTCGGCGAGCACTGTCTCGCCGACGCGCGTCTCGCGCTCGCGCCGGCGGATCTCTCCGCGGGCGTGGTTGTACGCGAGGCGCGACGCGGTCGTGAGCAGCCACGCGCGAGGGTTGCGGAGCCCCTCGGCCGGCGGCCTCGAGTACAGGCGGCCGAACGTCTCCTGCGTCAGGTCCTCGGCGAGCGAGCGGTCGCCGGTGAGGAAGACGAGGTGGCGGTGCACCGCAGAGCGCTCCTCGCGGAAGATCCTGTCGAAGTCCTCGTTCCCGGCTGCGTCGATCGCCAACGCCGACCCCCGTGTCGCTCGGGCACTCAACCCATCTTCTCCTTCCGGCCGCCGTTCTGCCAGCTCGCCCGGTCGGCCGTTGCCGGCCCGGTGCCTGCTTCCGAAGACGAAGACACCGCCGGAGGTCTTCTTTGTGACACCCGGTCTCACGGATCGCGGCTCACGGCGAGATCCTCGGCCTCGTCCCAGCTCTCCTCCTCGGCCGCTCCCGCGCCTCCGCGGAACGGCCCCAGCGGCGCCTGGCCCACCGCGCGCCTCAGCCGCACGCGATCGCTGCCGGAGGCCCGGATGACGTACGGCTCCACGCGGCGGGCGACGATGGCGAGCCCGCGCTCGGGGTTGTTCTGCAGCGTGCCCTCCACCAGATAGCAGCGGTGCTTCACGATCACTTCGCCGCTGTGCCGGAGCACGTCCTCGAACACCGTCGCGTCGAGCAGCCCCGTCGCGTCCTCCATCGTGAGGAAGCACGTGCGCCTCCCCGAGCGCGTGCGCGGCGTCTGCGCGCGCTCCCGCAAGCCCACGACGCGCACGAAGCTCCCGTCGGGGAGCGACGGGAGGTCCTTCGCGAACGTCACGCCGCGTCGCACGAGGTCGTCGTACGCGAGGTCGAGCGGGTGGCACGCCACGGCGAGGCCGAGGCGCTGCAGCTCCTCGGAGAGCCGTCGCGGCTCGCTCCAGCCCGACACGTGAGCGTCCTCGCGCGGCCGCGTGCGGGCGGGCGCGAGCACGAGCGTGCTGTCGCCCGCCACGCCCTCGCGCGCGAGCACCGCCTTCAGCTCCGGCAGCAGCGCCAGCATCTCGTCGCGCGTGGGCGGCCGCCCCAGCTCCGTCACGCCGAGGCCGTCGAGCGCGCCGACGCGGATGAGGCTCTCCGCGGCGTCGGCGTCGCAGCGCGTGCGGCGAAGGAAGTCCGCGAGGTCGTCGAACGGGCGCCGCGCCGCCTCGTCCGCGATGAGCGGCGGCAGCTTCCCGGGCATGTGCAGCAGGTAGTCGAGCCCCACGCGCAGCGCCTTGCCGTCGTCCTCGACGGTGAAGTCGCCCCTCGAGTGGTTCACGTGAGGCGGCAGGACGCGGACGCCGTGGCGTCTGGCGTCGTCGAGGACGACGCGGGGCGAGTAGAAGCCCATCGGCTCGTGGTTGAGGATCGCCGCCGAGAACTCCGCGAGGAAGTACGTGCGCAGCCACGCCGAGGCGTACGACACCACTGCGAAGCACGCCGCGTGCGCTTTGCAGAAGCCGTACGCCGCGAACCCCTCGAGCTGCCGGAAGACCTCCTCGGCGACCTCCCGCTCGACGCCCAGGCCGACGGCGCGCTCCACGAAATGCGCGTGGATCGCCTCCATCTCCTCGCGCGAGCGGTCCTTCGTCATCGCGCGGCGCAGGGAGTCCGCCTCGGCGAGGTCGAAACCGGCGACGGCCTTGGCGACCTGCAGCACCTGCTCCTGGTAGATGATGACGCCGTAGCTGTCGCGCAGGACCTCCCCCATCGACGGATGCGGCACCACCACCGGCTCGAGCCCGTGCCGGCGGCGGATGAACGGCGCGATCATCTCGGCCTCGAGCGGGCCGGGGCGGAACAGGGAGATCTGCGCGATGACGTCCTCGAACGTCGAGCTGCGCAGGCGCGTGGTGAGGTTGCGCTGCCCGCTCGACTCGAGCTGGAACATCCCCACGGTGTCGGCGGCAGCGATGGTCTCGTACACCTTCGGGTCGTCGGGGACGAGGTCGAACGGCTCCGGCACCGCGTCGGTGTCCGCGCGCTCGCGCGCGAGCCTCACCGCGTCGCTGATCGCCGAGTGCATCCTTAAGCCGAGGATGTCCATCTTCACGAGCCCGAGCGCCTCGACGTCGTCCTTGTCGTACTGCGAGACCACGACCCCCTTCGCAGCCCACTGCAGAGGCGTCCAGGAATCGATCGGCTCGCGCGTGATGATGAACCCGCCGAGGTGCGTGCCGAGATGCATCGGGCAGCCGTCGAGCCGCTCGACGAGGTCGAGCAGCATGCCGTACCGCGACTCGTCGCGCAGGGGATGGTGCGCGCACTCGGGGTAGTCGCTGAGCACCTCGCGGATGCGCCGTGCGCCCACCCATGGCAGGTGCCGCGACAGCGCGTTCACGTGCTCGATCGGCATCCCCATCGCGCGCGCCACCGTCCGCACGGCGCTGCGCGACGTCATCGTCGCCACGGTCGCCACCATCGCGACGTGGTCGGACCCGAAGCGCCGGTAGATGTAGTCGATGACCTCGTCGCGGCGCGCCGAGTCGAAGTCGACGTCGATGTCGGGCATCTGGCGGCGGTTCGGGTTGAGGAAGCGCTCGAACAGCAGGCCGTGGCGGATCGGGTCGGCGTCGGTGATGCCGAGGGCGTACGTCACGATCGAGTCGCCCGCGCTCCCCCGCCCCGAGCAGCGGATGCCATGCGACTTGGCGAAGTCCACGATGTCGCGTACCACCAGGAAGTACTCGGAGAAGCCGAGGCGGTCGATGACCGACAGCTCGTGTTGCAGGCGCTGCACCGCCTCCGGCGTCATCGGCCGGTAGCGCTCCTCCAGGCCGCGCCAGGAAAGCTTCGTGAGCACGGAGTACGGCGTCTCGCCGCGCGGGACCTCGACGTGCGGGAAGTGCAGCTCGCCCAGCCCCAGATCCAGCTCGCAGCGCGCCGCGATCTCCAGCGTGGCGTCGCACGCCCCGGGCACGTCCGCGAACAGCCGCCGCATCTCGCCGGCGGGCTTGAAGTACAGCTCGGCGTTCGGGCGGTCGTACGGCCCGGGGAGCTCCATGCGCGCGCCCGCCGACGCCAGCACGTCGTGCAGCCGGAAGTCCGCCTGCTCCACGTAGTGGACGTCGTTGGTGGCGACGTACGGGAGGTGCAGCTTCTCGGCGAGAGAGACGAGCGCGGCGACGTAGCGCGGCGAGTACGGCGTGAGCGTGTGCACGAGCTCGACGTAGAAGTCGCCGGGCGCGAAGCAGCGTGCGAGACGTCGCGCGGCGGCCTCGGCGCGCCAAGGGACGCCCGCGAGGACCGCCGACCCCACCTCGCCGTTCGTACACCCCGACAGGCCGATGAGGCCGCCGCTATAGCGCTCGAGGTCGCGCAGCGTCACCACCGAGGGCTCGTCGCCGGAGCGCACGTGGGTGCGCGACAGCAGGCGGCAGAGGTTGCGGTACCCCTCGATGTCCTTGGCGAGCAGCGCGAGATGGAACCCGTTGCCGCGGGCGCGCGCGAACCCGACCGGCGCGGGGAAGCGGAGGCGCTCCTCGGGCGGGAGGTCGGCCTCCTCGCCCGAAGTCCCGGCCGCCTCCACCGTGATCTCGCACCCCACGATCGGCTTGACGCCCGCCCTCAGCGCCCGCTTGTAGAAGCGGATAGCGCCCGACAGCCCCTGGTGGTCGGTGAGCGCGAGCGCGGGCATCCCGAGCTCCGCGGCACGAGCGACGAGCGCTTCGAGCGAGGCCGCCCCGTCCTGGAAGCTGAAGTGCGAGTGCACGTGCAGGTGCACGAAGCCGGCCACGGCGACCGCCCGCCTAGTCCGCGACCCCGATGAGCAGCCAGCACGCGCGGAGCCGGTCGAAGGCGAGGTCGTAGATGCCGCCGCGCGCGAGCACGCGGAAGCAGCGGCGGCTCACGCGGCGCTCGCGGTCCCACCACCGGCGCTCGACGGCCCACGTCTGGACGAGGGCGTCGATCCGGTAGCGCCTCCCCCGCCAGGTGAAGGAGACCGGCGCGCGTCTCGTCCCGTCCCACGTCACCGGCACCTCCTCGGCCGTCCGCTTCGCCCCCGGCGCGTCCTCGTCGCGCACGAGCTCGGAGCCCCGCACGATCCACGGCGACTTCAGCAGCTCGAGCACCACCGGCAGCCGGCCGCGGACCGAGTCGAACAGGTCGACCGGCTGGCCCTCGGGGCGTGCGTTGTATCGCTTTATCGCTGCGTTGCGGCCCATCGGGAGACGCCTTTCCATGATGCTCGCCGGCCGAGGGTCGGCCGTGCGGCGAATCGAGCGGAAGCGCGGCGAGCCGGCTCGAACCGCCGTGTCCAGAGTAACCGAACACTTGTTCGCATCATACCCATCGCTCCGACATCCGGTCGCGGGTATCGCAGGCGGGGAGGCGGGTCGTGCCGAACAGAGTGATGGGGAACGAGCGGGACCGAAGTCGCCCTACGGCGCCTTGACGATCACCTTGCCGGCGATGTCCCTGCCGAGGGCGAACGTCTCGCCCTTCACCTCGAGCAGGAACGGCCCGTCGAAGGGCGCCGCGTCGACGATGTCGACGGTCGCGCCGGGGAACAGCCCGTGCGAAGCGAGGTACGCGAGCAGGCGCTCGTCGTCCTCGGCGACACGGATGACCTCGACTCGCTCGCCCGCGTCATGGTCCGCAAGCGGGGTGCCCGCGAGCTCGGCGATGTGGAGCTCCGAGTTCGGGATCGGGTGCCCGTGCGGGCACACCTCGGGGTTGTCCATGTAGCGCTCGAGCGCCTCCTGCACGCGCGGTGACAGCGCGTGCTCCAGGCTGCACGCCTCGTCATGGACGACGTCCCAGGGCAATCCCAGGACATCGGCAAGGAAGCGCTCGGCGAGACGGTGTCGCCGCAGGATCGACAGGGCCTGCGTCCGGCCGGACTCCGTCAGCTCGACGCCGCCGCCCGGGCGCTCGACGAGCTCCGCCGCCTCGAGCCGCCGCAGCGTCGCGGTAACGGTCGGCCCGGAGACGCCGAGCGCGTCGGCCAGTTGCGTCGGGCGGACCTCGCCTCGCTCGGACAGCTTGTAGATGGCCTCGAGGTACTCCTCGACGGTGGCGCTGGGCATTGCGGCGTCCTCGATCGGATGCTTGTGATGATACGCCTTCGAGACGCGAAGGACGCGGCATCCGGCCGCGTCCTCGTTCAGGGCAAAAAGGTGTCCCAAGAAACCTCGCCTGCGGAGAACCTCACCGGCTAGCTTCCCGTTTCACACTCCCCGAGTCCTCGTTACTTGGGCCTGCCTCGCGACAATACCCGTTCGCTTGGTCTTCGGATGAGCAGCTACTGGTACGCTGGCTTTAAAGGCTCGCTCGGTCCGACTTCTTGGGACAGCTGTGACGTTACCCGACCCCGCGAAGGCCGTCAACGGCAAATCCGGAAATGACCCGAGATTGTGACGGACGGTCGGGATGGGGCGGCGAACGGGCGCATGCAGGCTACGAGCGTTCAAGCTACAGCGCGTGCCCGCCGACCCCCGCGAGTCGCGTTCAGGGACGGAACACCAGCCGCGCGACGGGCGATTCCCACACCGCGACCTCCACGACGCGCACTCGCTTCCCGACGCGCTCGGAGACGCCCCCGAACACCGCTCGGGCGAGGTTCTCCGCGGTCGCGTTGATCTCGTCGAACGGGCCGACTTCGTTCAGGTAAGCGTGGTCGAACGGGGCGAGCACGGCGGAGAGATCGTCCTTCAGCATCTTGAAGTCGTAGAGGATTCCGACGTCGTCCAGATCCTCCCCCGCCACGGTCACCTCGACGTCCCACGTGTGCCCGTGGAGCTCGCGGCATTCGCCGGCGTAGCCGCGCAGGGCGTGTGCCGCGTCGAAGTGCCCCTTGACCGTCAGCTCGTACACGTCGCACCTCCTACCGGAACAACGTCCCCTGCCCGAAGTCCGCGTTCGCTGCGCTCGTGGTGTCGCCGACGTCCCCGCGAGCGTCCATGGCCTCGTTCGCCAGCGCGTCCGCCTCCGTGTTGGCGGCGCGGCGAACGTGCTCGACCCGGACGTCGCCAAGCCGCGCCAGCAGGCGTGACGCCTGTTCGTGCAACGGCTTGAGCCCCGCGTTCTTCACGCGGTACAGCCCGTTGAGCTGCCGCACCATCAGCTCGCTGTCGGAGAGGACCGTGAGCGGAGTCGCTTGCCGCTCGACCGCCGTTCGCAGGCCCCACAGCAGAGCCTCGTACTCCGCGACGTTGTTGGTAGTCTCGCCGAGGTACCGCCCGGAGCGCGCGATGAGGTCGCCTTCGGGAGACGTAAGGACGAACGCAGCCCCGGCGGGTCCGGGGTTGCCGCGAGCCCCTCCGTCGGTGCGCAGCACGAAGCGCGTCATGCGGTCTCCTTCGGCGTGACCACGATCAGCCGATGGCATGCCGGACACACGCCGATGGGCGGTCCGCCGCGCAGCGCCTCGATCTCGTTGGACGGCAGCTCGACGCGGCACGCCGTGCAGGTCGTGTCGTGCAGCACGCCGAGGCCGATGCCGTGCTTCGATCCGCGCAGGCGCTCGTACTGGCCGAGAAGGTCGGGCTCGAGCGACGCGGCGACGGCCGCTCGCCGCGCTTCCAGCCTGGCGATCTCGGCGGTGAGGCCCCCGCCCTTGTCCTGGAAGTCCTTGACGAGGACGCCGTCGCGGCGACGGCCTTCCTCGACGGCGGCCTCGACCTTGCCTGCCTGCTCGGCGGCCTTCTCGCGCTTCTCCATCTCCGCGAGCGTGTCTCCCTCCAGCTTCTCCTTCTGCCGGCGCAGGCCGTCGAGCTCGCGAGAGATGTTCGCGACCTCCTTCGGGTTCGTCACCTCGCCCGACATGAGCTTCGCCTGTTCCGCGTCCATCTTCTGCTCGAGCAGCGTCGTCTCGTCCTCGAGCCTGCGCACGCGAGCGTCGACCGCGTCGTGTGCCTGCCGCGCCCGCGAGAGCAGCGCCTCGATCTCCGCGATCCTGCGGCGCATCGTGAGTATCGCGGCCTTCTCCGGCATCTCGTCCAGGCGCTTGCGAGCACGCATCAGCTCGATGTCCAGGTCCTGCAGCTCCGTGATCAGGTCCGACTGCTCCACTCGTCTCTCCTTACGGCGTCCACCAGCGCTGCGCCGGTTCCTCTGCCGCGACGCGCTCCGCCAAGCCGGGCATCGACCGGAGCGCGCGCGCGAGCACGGGCACGTGAGGCCACTCGGTCACGTCGTGGCCGGCCTCGATGATCGCGAGGCCGCCCTCTAGCGCTTCGAGGGCCGTATGGTATCGGAGTTCGCCTGTGACGAGCACGGAGACTCCCGCGGCGAGCGCGTCGGGCACGAGCGACCCCCCGCCTCCCGAGACCGTGCCCACGGTGACGACCGGCGCGTCGGGGTCGCCCCAGACGCGGGGCACGACCGCCAGCGCGTCGGCGACGCGCTCGGCCACGTCCCGCAAGGTCGCCGGCTGCGGCAGATCGGACACTCGGCCGAGGCGGGCGACGCCGCGGTCGATGTCGGCGTCGGCAACTACGATGAGGGGCTGCTCGTAGGGATGCGCGCCGCGGGCGGCGGAAGTGACGGCGGCGGCGGAGCCTGGATCGCACACCATCTCGACCCTCAGCTCCTCAGCCGAGGAGCGCTCGCCGGGCCGCCCGGCGACCGGACGGGCGGTCGCTCCGGGGACGAACGTGCCTTCGCCCGGCGCCGAGAACGCGCAGCCGCGATACTCGCCGATCCGCCCCGCCCCCGCCGCGGACATCGCGCCGATGACGTCGTCCGCCGCCGCGACGGGCACGTAGACGGTCACGAGCGCTACCGGCTGCCGGCCGCGCTCGAGCGGCGCGGACGGTGTGAGGCCCAGCAGCGACGGCAGCGCGTCGCACGCGGCGGGCGCGCGGTCGAGGTTCGTGTGGCACGCGACGAGCGCCACCCCCCTCGAGATTGCCTCGAACGCGGCGCGCGACGACTGCGGCGTGAGCGCCGCGGGCGGGTCGAGGAACGCGGGGTGGTGGGTGACGAGGACGTTCGAGCCTTGCGCGTCGGCGCGAGCGATCGCGTCGGGCGTCGGATCGAGCGTGACGAGAACCTTCTTGACGGCGGCGCCGGGGTCGCCCGCCAGCAGGCCGACGCGGTCCCACGCGTCCGCCGAAGAGAACGGGAACGTCTCGTCGAGGTGGCGCACGAGGTCGCGAACCGTCACGGTGGCCGAAGCGCCGCTCATGCGATCCCGCTCTCGACTGCCGCTCGCTGCCGGAAGAACACGACCGAGTCGTACCCGGCGGCGAGAAGGGCCTCTCGGGCCGCGTCCCAGCCGTATCCGACCTCCTCCGGCGAGTGCGCGTCGCTGCCGACGCTGCATCGCACGCCGTGAGCCCGGCAGATCTCGAGGAAGCGCTGCGATGGGTAGAGCTCCGCGCACGGCTTGCGCAGCCCCGCGGTGTTGACCTCGATCGCGACGCCGGCCTCCGCGCACGCCCTGGCGGCGGCCTCATAGAGGGCCGAGGGATCGAAGCTGGGCAGGAAGCGGAACTTCTTGATGAGGTCGGGATGCGCGATCGCGTCGAACAGGCCGGAGCGCGCGGCGTCCGCGAGCTCGTTGAAGTAGCGCATCCACAGGCCGTCGATGTCCCACTCCTCGTAGCGGGACACGAGGTCGGGATCGTCGAACGCCCACCCGTCGATGAAGTGGACGCTGCCGAGCACGACGTCGAAGGGGTGCCGGGCGAGCGCTTCGCGGAGCATCGCCTCGCCGCCGGGCGTCCAGTCGGCCTCTATGCCGAGGAGGACCTCGGGGCTGGCCGCGCGCCGCCGGAGCTGCTCGACGTCGGCGACGTAGTCGGGCAGCTCGCGCCAGCGCATCGCGTAGCCGGTCTCGGATCCGTCGAGCAACGGAAGGTGGTCGGTGAACGCGAGGACCTCGACGCCGACCGCTTCGGCGGCGGCCACGTACTCGAGCGGAGTGCCGGACGCGTGCCTGCAGAGGCGCGTGTGCACGTGACAGTCGATCACCGCGCCTCCTCCACCACTCCGCCGCCCAGCACGACCCCCTCTTTGTAACACACGGCGGCCTGTCCCGGAGCCACGCCGCGCAAAGGCGCGCGGAAGCGCAAGAGGAGCTGCTCTCCGGTGAAGCGCGCGAGCGCCCGGACGGCCTGCTGCCTGTAGCGTACCTGGGCGTCCACGGGGGCGTCCGCCGGACCGCGCCAGACGGCATCGCGGCACACGGCCTCGCGCACGTCGAGCGACTCGGCCGGGCCCGCCACCACCGCGTTGCGCCCGGCGTCGACGCCCAGGACGTACAGAGGTGTGCCGGCTCCGATCCTGAGGCCGCGCCGCTGTCCGACGGTGTAGCCGGCGATGCCGGCGTGCGTGCCGAGAGCGCGGCCGGAGGAGTCGAGGATCGGTCCGGGCGTCGCGGCTCGCGGTCGCTGTGCCTTGACGAACGAGGCGGCGTCGCAGTCGCCCGGGACGAAGCACACCTCCTGGCTCTCACGGACGGCCGCGGCAGGCAGGGCCAACGCGCGGGCGATGCCGCGCACTTCGCTCTTCGTGAGCTCACCCACCGGGAAGAGCGTGCGCTCGAGCTGCTCGGGCGTCATGCGATAGAGGAAGTAGCTCTGGTCCTTCGCGCTGTCGAGCCCCCGCGCAAGCCACGGCGCCCCCTCCCCGTCGCGCGCTACGCGCGCGTAGTGGCCCGTGGCGAGGAACTCGGCGCCCTGGAGCCGCGCTCGCCTCCAGAGCTCGGCGAACTTGATGCGGTCGTTGCACCGGATGCACGGGTTGGGCGTGCGCCCGTTCGCGTACTCGTCGCAGAAGTCGTCCACCACCTCGCGGCGGAAGGCGTCGCGCACGTTGAGGGTGTAGTGCGGTATGCCCAGCGCGTCGCACGTGCGATGCGCGTCCCGAACCGCCGTGGTCGAGCAGCAGCCTCCCTCAGCGTCACCGCTGGGCAGGAGCTGCATCGTGACGCCGACGACGTCGTGCCCCGCCTCGACGAGGCGGGCGGCGGCCACCGAGGAGTCGACGCCGCCGCTCATGGCGACGAACACGCGGGCCACGAACCTCCCCCTACAGGTCGCAGGCGTCGTCGTGCGTCTCGGCGTGCGGGTCGAAGTTGGGGTCGCTCGAGATGAGGGGCTCTCCGAGCGGCTCGCGGCCGTGCTGCGTGAGATAGTCGTCGATGGCGACCTTCAGGCCGTCCGTCGCGAGCACCGAGCAGTGCATCTTCGCGGGCGGAAGGCCGCCGAGCTCGTCCGCGACCTCCTGCTTCGTGATGCGCGCCGCGTCCTCCAGCGTCTTGCCGCGGGCCATCTCGGTGATGATCGAGCTGGTCGCGATCGCCGCTCCGCACCCGAGCGTCTGGAACTTGATGTCAGTCAACCGGTCATCGTCGACTTTGATGGTGATCTTCATGACGTCGCCGCACACCGGGTTCCCGACCTCGCCCACGCCGTCGGCATCCTCGATCACTCCGACGTTGTGCGGGTTGTTGAAGTGCTCCATGACCTTCTCGGAATACACTTGCCTCTCCTTAGCTCGCGGCGGCTTGAGCTGCGAGCTCCAGCGAGCCTGCTCGAAGCCGCCGGCCTGAAGCGGCGAAAGTCCGCTTCAGGCACCGTACATGCGCTCGTACAGGGGGTTCATCGACCGCAGCCGCTCGACGATCGGCGGCAGCACCTCGAGGAAGCGGTCGACGTCCTCGTCCGTCGTGAACCGGCCGAGCGTGACCCGCAGGCTTCCGTGAGCCTCCTCGGCAGGGCACCCGATGGCGAGAAGCACGTGGCTCGGCTCGAGGCTTCCCGAGCTGCACGCCGAGCCGGTCGACACGGCGATGCCCTTGCTGTCGAGCTGCAGGAGCATCGACTCGCCCTCGCAGCCGAGCATGATGAGGTTGGCGTATCCGGGGAGCTTGGGACCGGTCCCGTTGAGTCGGGTGTTGGCGATGCCGTCGAGCACGCCCCCCACGACGCGGTCGCGCAGAGCGGAGAGCCGTTCGGCCTCATCCGCCTGCTCCGCGAGCATCAGCTCGAGCGCCTTGGCGAACGCGACGGCGCCGGCCACGTTCTGGGTCCCGCTGCGCTTCTTGAATTCCTGGCCTCCGCCCATCAGCAGCGGCCGGAACGGCGTCCCCTTCTTCAGGTACAGCACGCCGGCGCCCTTCGGGCCGTAGATCTTGTGCGCCGAGAAGCTTGCCGCGTCGACGCCGACCTCCGACACGTCGAACGGGATCTTGCCGAGCGCCTGCACCGCGTCCGTGTGGAACAGCGCGCCGCGCTCGTGCGCGGCTTCGGCGAGCTCGGCGAGGGGCTGGATCGTGCCGATCTCGTTGTTCGCGGCCATCACGGAGACGAGCGCGGTGTCGTCGCGCAGCGCGGCCCGCAGGTCCCCGGGGTGGACGACGCCGTCCGCGCGCGGGGAAACGATCGTGAGATCGAAGCCGTTCTTGGCGAGCCATTCGGCCGGGTGGAGGACGGCGTGGTGCTCGAAGGCCGAGACCACGATGTGCCGCCTGCTCTTCCGCTCCGCCGCCATTTGGGAGATGCCGATGAGCGCGGAGTTGTCCGACTCCGTGCCGCAGCCGGTGAACACGAGCTCCTGCGGCTGCGCGCCGACGCCCGCCGCGATCGACTCCCGCGCGGACTCGAGCGCGCGGTATGCGTCTCGTCCGAGGGTGTAGAGGCTGTTCGGGTTCCCGAAGTGCTCCGTGAGGTACGGGAGCATCGCGTCGGTGACCCTCGGATCGACGGGCGTGGTTGCGGCGTAATCCATGTAGACGGAGCGGTCCATGCGGTGCATCATCCCCTATCGCTTGCGATCGCCTCGCGGGCGCCCATCGCTTCCTGGACCTCGGCGAGATCGGCCAGCGTCGTCGACCCCAGCACGTCGCGCAGGGCCCTCGTCGCGCGGCCCCACACCGTCGACGCGGCGCACACCGGGCTCTTGGCGCACGCGCTGTCGCCGTCGCACAGCGTCGGTGCGAGAGGGCCCTCGAGCGCCTCGACGATGTCGAGCACGGTGATCTCGCGCGGGTCGCGGCCGAGAACGAAGCCGCCCTTCGCCCCGCGCCGCGCGTTCACGATGCCGGCCCGCCGAAGCGCGACGAAGAGCTGCTCGAGGAACTTCGTGGGGATCGACTGGCGCTCCGCGATCTCGCGCGCGCTGACAGGCCCGTCCTCGCCCTCGCACGCGAGGTCGATGAGCGCGAGCAGGCCGTATTCGCTCTTCGCCGTGAGTCGCATCCGGGTCCCTCGGCCGAGGCCGCACAATCCTTACCGAAACGGTATGGATTGACACGATAGGCCCGGCGAGGACGGGTGTCAAGCGCACTGCGG
>JAJZPX010000320.1 GCA_021811025.1 Actinomycetes bacterium | reverse complement strand
GGGTCGCGTCGTTCGACTCGGCGGTGAACGCGGAGTGCGGCGAGCGCGCCGCGTTCTGATAGCATTCTACGCACCGTCGCATGCCCGGCGGCGGACGCCGCGTGGGGAAAGGTGCCTCGCATGGAGCAGCCGCTCACCTTCCAGGACATGATCCTCCGCCTCCAGCACTACTGGGCGGAGCAGGGCTGCGTGATCCTGCAGCCGTACGACGTCGAGGTGGGCGCGGGCACGTTCCACCCCGCCACGACGCTCCGTTCGCTCGGCCCGGCCCCGTGGCGCACCGCCTACGTGCAGCCCTCGCGGCGCCCCACGGACGGGCGCTACGGCGAGAACCCCAATCGCCTGCAGCACTACTACCAGTACCAGGTGATCCTGAAGCCGTCGCCGGACGACGTGCAGGACGCCTACCTGAACTCCCTTCGAGCCATCGGCATCGAGCCGAACGAGCACGACGTGCGCTTCGTCGAGGACGACTGGGAGTCGCCGACGCTCGGCGCGTGGGGGCTGGGGTGGGAGGTGTGGATGGACGGCATGGAGGTCACGCAGTTCACGTACTTCCAGGCCGTCGGCGGCATCGAGTGCCGTCCCGTCCCGGCCGAGATCACGTACGGCCTCGAGCGGCTCGCGATGTACATCCAGGGCGTCGACTCCGTCTACGACCTCACCTGGGTCGACGGCGTCACGTACGGCGACGTGTTCCTGCGCAACGAGTTCGAGTACTCCACCTACAACTTCGAGGTGGCCGACGTGCCGATGCTGTTCGGCCTGTTCGACACATACGAGGCCGAGTCGCGCCGCACGCTCGCCGCGGGGCTCGTGCTGCCGGCGTACGACTACGTGCTGAAGTGCTCGCACGTCTTCAACCTGCTCGACGCGCGCGGGGCGATCGCGGTCACGGAGCGCACCGGCTTCATCGCCCGCGTGCGCGCGCTCGCCAGAGGGTGCGCGGAGACGTACGTCGCGGGGCCCTCGGACGAGCAGAGAGAAGTGATGGCCGAAGGGATCCAGCGATGAGCCGGCTGCTGGTGTTCGAGATCGGCACCGAGGAGATACCGTCGGCACCGCTGTACGCGGCGATCGGCGACCTGAAGGCCGGCGCCGAGTCGGCCCTGAGGGCCGCGCGGCTGGAGCACGCCGAGGTGCGCACGTACGGCACTCCCCGGCGCCTCGTGCTGGAGGTCGAGGGGCTCGTCGAGCGTCAGGAGGACCGCGTCGAGCGGGTGAAGGGCCCGGCGGCGAAGGCCGCGTTCGGGCCGGACGGGACGCCCACGAAGGCGGCCGAGGGGTTCGCCCGCGGCCGCGGGGCGGACGTCTCGCAGCTGGTGGTCGAGGAGGACGACACGGGCGCGTACGTGTACGCGGTGATCGAGCGCACCGGCGTGCCCGCCACCGACGTGCTGCCGCAGCTGCTCGCCGAGCTCGCGGACGGGCTCGAGTGGCCGAAGTCGATGCGGTGGGGGAGCGGCGACACGCGGTTCTCGCGGCCCGTGCGCTGGCTGTTCGCGCTGTTCGGCGCGGACGTCGTGCCCGTGCCGTTCGCCGGGCTCACGGCGGGACGCCTGACGTGGGGCCATCGGCTGCTCGCGTCGGAGCCCGTCGAGGTGCCTTCGGCCGAGGAGTACTCGCTGGCGATGACGCGGGGCCGAGTACTTCTCGACCAGACGGAGCGCGCGAGGCTCATCCGCGAGGGCGTGCAGGCGCAGGCCGAGGCGCACGACGCGGTCCCGGTGGTGCCGGAGAAGACGTTCGCCGAGGTCGTGAACCTCGTGGAGTGGCCGACGGTCGCCGTCGGGAGCTTCGACGCCGACTTCCTCGAGGTGCCGCGCGAGGTGCTCGAGACGGCGATGGAGTCGCACCAGCGGTACTTCCCGCTCGAGCGCGGGTCGGCGCTGCTGCCGAACTTCGTCGTCGTGCACAACGGCGAGCCCGACCGCTCGGACGTCATCGTCGCCGGCCACGAGCGCGTGATCCGCGCGCGCCTGGCGGACGCCGCGTTCTTCTATCGGGAGGACCTCCAGGTCCCGGACGAGGACCGCGTGGCCCAGCTGTCCGGCATCGTGTTCCAGGAGCGGCTCGGGACGCTGGCCGACAAGGTCGCGAGGGTCGAGGCGCTCACCTCCGCGCTCGCGGCACAGGCGGGCGCGTCGGACGCGGACGCGGCGGCGGCGCACCGGGCCGCGCACCTGTGCAAGGCCGACCTCGTGTCGCACGTCGTCGTGGAGTTCCCGACGCTGCAGGGCGAGATGGGGCGCTACTACGCGCTGGCGTCGGGCGAGGCGGCGTCCGTCGCGCAGGCGATACCCGAGCACTACCGGCCGCGGTTCGCGGGGGACGCGCTTCCGGCGAGCGCGCCGGGCAAGCTGGTGTCGGCGGCGGACAAGCTCGACACGATATGCGGCATCTTCGCGATCGGCCAGGGACCGACCGGGTCGGCCGACCCCTACGCGCTGCGCCGCTCGGCGCTGGGGATCCTCGGCATCGTCGTGGACGGCGGGCTGCGCCTGCGTCTCGCCGACTCGATCTCCGCGGCG
>JAJZPX010000319.1 GCA_021811025.1 Actinomycetes bacterium | reverse complement strand
AGCGCGAACGGCGCGTGATAGAGCTGCGCTTCGGGCTCGTCGACGGGCGCGCGCGCACGCTCGAGGAGGTCGGCCGCATCTTCGGCGTCACGCGCGAGCGCATCCGCCAGATCGAGCACAAGACGCTGGCGAAGCTCCGGCATCCGAACCGCAGCGCCAGCCTGCGGGACTACCTGGAGTAACGGCTCGTCCACGCTCTTGCGGCTCCTCGCCTTCCGGCACGCCGTATGCTGTCAGGTCCTGTGTATCCCGTCCGCTCGGCCGCTCGCGCGCTCCTTCGCGCTCGAAGGTCGGCGACTGCTGTTGTCTCGAAAGGAGGACATCCCCATGCCGCAGCTCAAGGGACACAGGCGCGCTCGCAGGCACTTCGAGGAGACGCAGGTCACGAGCGACACCGTGCGCGCGTACCTGGCGCAGATCGGGCGCGTGCCGCTGCTGAACGCCAAGCAGGAGGTCGCGCTGGCCAAGCGCATGGAGGCCGGCCTCCGCGCGGGCGAGGAGCTCGAAGCGGCGCGCGACTCGGGCGAGGAACTCGACCGCGGCACCCGGCGCCGCCTGGAGCGCCTCGAGGCCGACGGCTTCGCCGCCAGCAAGCACCTCATCGAGGCGAACCTGCGCCTGGTGGTCTCGATCGCACGTCGCTACGCCAACCACGGCCTGCCGCTGCTCGACCTCATCCAGGAGGGCAACCTCGGCCTGATGCGCGCCGTCGAGAAGTTCGACTACACCAGGGGCTTCAAGTTCTCGACGTACGCGACCTGGTGGATCCGCCAGGCGGTGACGCGCGCGATCGCGGACAAGTCGCGCACGATCCGCATCCCCGTGCACATGACCGAGACGATCGGCAAGGTCCTCAAGACGCAGCGGCAGCTCGCGCAGGACATCGGCCGAGAGCCCGTCGCCGAGGAGATCGCCGAGGAGATGGCGCTGCCGGCCGAGCGCATCGCCGACATCCTCAAGATGGCGCAGGACCCTGTGTCGCTGCAGTCGCCCGTCGGCGACGAGGGCGACAGCGAGCTGGGCGACTTCATCGCGGACGAGGACGCCGTCGTGCCGCACGAGGCCGCCGACCGCTCGCTGCTGAAGGAGCGGCTGGAGCGCGCGCTCGGCGGCCTGACGGAACGCGAGCGGCACGTCATCGAGCTGCGCTTCGGGCTGATCGACGGCAAGACGCGTACGCTCGCCGAGGTCGGGCAGGAGTTCGGCGTCTCGAGGGAGCGCGTCCGGCAGATCGAGCGGGAGACGCTGGCGAAGCTGCGGCACGTGTCGCACGCGGCGAAGCTGCGCGGCTACGTGGAGTAGCCGGCGCGCCGAGGCGGCGCGACAGCTCACCCGAGCTTGCGCCGCAGTACCTCGTTGACGACCTTCGGGTCCGCGCTGCCGCCGGTCTCCCGCATGACCTGGCCGACGAAGAAGCCGAACAGCCCCTGCTTCCCGCCGCGGTACGCCTTCACCTCGCCGGGGTTGGCGGCGAGCACTCGGTCCACGATCTGCTCGATCGCACCGACGTCGGAGACCTGCTTCATCCCGCGAAGCTCGACGATCGCGCCGGCCGCCTCGCCGGTGCGCACCATCTCGGCGAAGACCTCCTTCGCCTGCTTGCCCGAGATCGCGCCGTCCTCAACCAGGCCGACGAGCTCGACCAGCATCTCCGGCGTCACCCGCGAGCAGCTCGCGTCTATGCCCTCGGCGTTGAGGTACGCCGACAGCTCGCCGAGCGCCCAGTTCGCGATCGGCTTCGCGCGGTCCGCGCCGGCCTCGGACACCGCGCGCTCGAAGTAGTCCGCAAGCGGCGCGTCCTCAACCAGCGTGACGGCGTCGTGCTTGGGCAGCGCGCGCTCGCGCACGAAGCGCTCCTTGCGCGCGTCGGGCAGCTCGGGCAACTCGTCCGCGACGCTCGCAACCCACTCCTCGGTGAAGCTGAACGGCACCATGTCGGGCTCGGGGAAGTAGCGATAGTCGTGCGCCTCCTCCTTGGTGCGAAGGGTGCTCGTGCGCTTCGCGCTGGCATCCCAGTGGCGCGTCTCCTGCACCACGCGCCCGCCGTCGTCCACCACCGCGGCCTGCCGCACGATCTCGTGTGCGAGCGCGTCGTGCAGGGCCTTGAACGAGTTCATGTTCTTGATCTCGGTCTTCGTCCCGAGCTCGGCCGAGCCGCGCGGGCGCACGCTGACGTTCGCGTCGACGCGCAGCGAGCCCTCCTCCATGTTGACGTCGGAGATGCCAAGGGTGAGAAAGATCAGCCGCAGCTTCTGCGCGAAACGCCGCGCCTCCTCGGGCGTTCGGATGTCGGGCTCGGTCACGAGCTCCATCAGCGGCGTGCCAGCACGGTTGAAGTCGACGAGACTCTCGGTGGCGCCGGCGATCCGCCCTTCGGCCCCGCCGACGTGCACCATCTTGCCGGTGTCCTCCTCGAGGTGGATGCGCGTGATGCCGATCCGCGTCGCGTACTCATCGGCGTCGAGGTCGACGCGTTCCTTCGCGCCCGCGCCGTCGACGTCGATCTCGACCGACCCGTCCGAGCAGAAGGGCAGGTCG
>JAJZPX010000318.1 GCA_021811025.1 Actinomycetes bacterium | reverse complement strand
ACCACGACGAACAGGTCCGCCGGACCGCCGACTCGGTACGTCGTGTGCCGGCTCATCGGCTCGTTCGCGCGCACCTCCCCGGATACTGCGCCGCCGAGCCGCTCCTTGGCTCGCGACACGCCCACGAGTCAGCCCCGTCTCGCCGCGAGCGCGCGGACGAGGTCCGCGCCGATCGCCGTCACGTCGCCGGCGCCCATCGTCATCACGAGGTCGCCGGGCCTGGCGAGCGCCGTCACGTAGGGCTCGACGTCGGTTCGATGCGGGAAGTACGCCACGCGCGACCGCGGTCGCTTCTCGAGCACCGCGTCGACGATCGTCTTTCCCGACACTCCCGGGATCGGCGTCTCACCCGCCCCGTATACGTCCATGAGCACGACGCGATCGGCGTACTCGAACACCTCGCCGAAGTCGCCGCCGAGCGCGGCGGTGCGGGAGTAGCGATGCGGCTGGAACACAACCCATATCCGCTCGAAGCCCGCCTTCCGGGCTCCCGCGAGCGTCGTGGCCACCTCCGTGGGATGGTGCGCGTAGTCGTCCACGACGGTCACGCCGTCGACCTCGCCGACGAACTCGAAACGGCGGCGAACGCCGGTGAACCGCCCGAGGGCCTCCGCGGCGCGCGCGAGGTCGAGGCCGAGCGTCTGCGCGACCGCCAGCGCTCCCGCCGCGTTGAGCACCATGTGCTCTCCCGGCACGCCGATCCGGCCTTCAACCGCAGCTCCGCCCGCGGAGACGGTGAACCGGTGTCCGAGACCGTCCTGCTCGAGCGCGAGAAGCCGGACGTCGGCTTCCGGGGACCGCCCGTACGTGACGACGGGTGCCGGGCATGCTGCCGCTATCCGCCTCAGCGCGGGGTCGTCGGCGCACACGACGGCCACGCCCTCCGGATCGGTTCTTGCGAGGAACGCCGCGAACGTCTCGCGCACCTCGTCGATGCCGCTGTAGTGGTCGAGGTGGTCGGCCTCGACGTTGGTCACGAGCGCCACGTGCGGCGAGAGGTGCAGGAAGCTTCCGTCGCTCTCGTCCGCCTCGACCACGTACCAGCGCCCGCGGCCGTGACGGGCATTCGCGCCCATGTCGTTCAGCTCGCCGCCGATCAGGAACGTCGGATCCTCGCCCAGCTCGGTCAGCATCTGCGCGATCATCGAGCTGGTCGACGTCTTCCCGTGCGTACCCGCCACAGCGACCGTCCGCTGGTCTCCTGCGAGATGAGCCAGCATCTTCGCACGCTGCCAGACGTCGACGCCCCGCCGCCGGGCCTCGACGAGCTCGGGGTTGGCGTCCGGGATCGCGGACGAGACCACCACGACCTCGGGGTCGCCGAGGTTCGACGCGTCGTGCCCTATGGCGACGGGGATCCCCTCCTCCGTCAGCTGCCTCGCATAGCGCGAGAGCTTCAGGTCGCTGCCGGACACGGCCAGTCCGCGTTCGTGCAGCACGTGTGCGATGCCGCTCATGCCGGCGCCGCCGATCCCGATGAAATGCGCGTAGACCCTGCCGGTCACTCGCGTTCCTTCCGTTCGTTCTCCGATGCGCTCCCAGCCTCGCGGGCGAGCGCCTCGACCCGCTCGGTCGCGTCGCGGCGGCCGAGGGCCGCAGACGCGGACGCCATACGCTCCCTGAGCGCCGCGTCGGCGAGCAACCGAACGACGGCCTCCCCGAAGGAGGCGTCGTCGAGCGAGGCGTCGCTGACCATGATACACGCGCCGGCTTCTTCGACCGCCCTCGCGTTGAGGGTCTGATGATCGTCGGTGGCGAACGGGTACGGCACGAGCACGGCGGGCCGGCCGATCGCGGTGATCTCGGCGATCGAGGTTGCGCCCGCACGCGCCAAGATGACGTCCGCGGCGGCGATGGCGTGAGGCATGTCGGTCAGGAACTCGACGAGGCGCCAGTCCGCCACCGGCCGCGGCGAAGATGCCTCGGCGCGCCCCAGTCGCCTCCTCGCATCGTCGAAGTCGAGCGTTCCGGCTGCATGTACGACGTGAAGCCTCGGCACCTCGCTCAACCTCGAGTAGATGTCGATTGTTGCCTGATTCAAGTGCCGCGCTCCGCGGCTTCCGCCGAACACGAGGAGCACGGGGTCGTCTTCCGGCAGACCCAGGGCGGCCCTCGCCGGACCGCGGCTCGCGGCGAGCACGCCCGCGCGGACCGGGTTGCCGGAGAGCACCGCGCGCTCGGGATGCGCCAGCCAGCGCTTCGACGTCTCGTACGTGATGCCGATGCGCCGAGCCCAGCGCGAGAGGGTCCGGTTCGCCATCCCGGGGACGGAGTTCTGCTCGTGCAGCACCAGCGGCACGCCTCGCGCTGCGGCAGCCAGGCCGACCGGCAGCGACACATAGCCCCCGAAGCCGAGCACGACGTCGGGGCGCTGACGGCCGAGCAGCATCCAGGCGCGTACCGTCGACGCGGCGATGACCGCCGCGCCGACGAGCAGCGACAGCGGCCGTGAGCGGTCGAACCCTCGGGCCGGCAGCGGGAAGAACGCGATGCCCGCCTCTCGCACGAGGCGGGCCTCGAGGCCGTCGGACGTGCCGACGA
>JAJZPX010000317.1 GCA_021811025.1 Actinomycetes bacterium | reverse complement strand
GGAGCACGATCTCCCGCACTCGGCGGCGCGCGAGCACAAGTGGCTCGCGTGGCCGGTCATCCGCGGCGTGTGGGGCTTCTACGAGACGATCCGCCTGGCGCTCCAGGCGTTCGCGATCTCGGCCGAACAGGCCGGCATCGGCGAGGGAGGCGAGAACGGCGAGCCGCCGGAGAAGCTGTCGCCGGGCGAGGTCGCGTTCACGATGGTGCTCGGGCTGCTGCTCGCGGTCGGGCTGTTCATCGTCCTTCCGGCCGTGGCGACCAATCTCCTCGGCGCGTTCGTCCGCCGCAGCGGCTTCCTCTGGAACGTCATCGACGGCGGGCTCAGGCTGGTCGTGTTCTTCGCGTACCTGTGGGCGGTTAGCCGGGTGAAGGACGTTCGGCGCGTGTTCGCCTACCACGGAGCCGAGCACGAGGTCATCCACGCGTACGAGCACGGCGACGTGCTCGACCCCGAGCACGCGCACCGCTACGGCACCCTTCACGTCCGCTGCGGCACCTCGTTCCTGCTGATGGTGATGATCGTGGCCATCCTGGTGTTCTCGCTCGTGCCGGCGCACACGCTGCTCACGCGCGTGCTCTCGCGCATCGTGCTGCTGCCCGTCGTCGCGGGGCTCGCCTACGAGATCACCGTGAAGTGGGCGGGCACGCACGAGGACAGCCCGCTCGTGAAGGTGCTGCTGTGGCCGGGCCTGCAGCTGCAGCGCATGACGACGCGTCCGCCCGACGACGCGATGATCGAGGTCGCCGTCGCCGCGGTGACCCCCGTCATCGACCGCGAGCGCGCGGAGGCCGCCGGGGCGGCGGGCGAGGCGGTGCCGGAGACGGCCGCGCTGACGGCGGCGCAGCCGGGCGAGGATCTCACGTAGGACTGCTGCGAGACAATTTCCCGCAACGGAACTTCCGTTGATGGAAATTGTGTTGTAACCTCCCGGCATGAGGTTCTACGACCGCACCGAAGAGCTCGGCTCGCTGAATCAGCGCTGGGAGTCGGCCCAGCCTCAGCTGTACGTCCTCTGGGGGAGACGCCGTGTCGGCAAGACGGAGCTGCTCGCGGCCTTCCTCGAGGGAAAGAGGGGCTTCCTCTACGAAGCGACGACTGCGACGGAGGCGGATCAGCTCCGAGACCTGACCCGCGTTCTCGCTGAGGCGGACGGACATCCGCTTCTGGCGGAGCAGCCGCTGACGAGTTGGGAAGCCGCGTTGGCCGTGATCGAGGAGTACGCGGCGAGGGGCCAGGCGATAGTGGCCCTCGACGAGTTCCAGTACATCGCGGACGCGACGCCTGAGATAGGCTCGCTCCTGAGCAGGTGGTGGCGCGAGAAGGGAAGGAAGCTGCCCGTCTTCCTGATCCTGTCGGGAAGCGAGGTCTCGTTCTTCGAGAGAGACGTCCTGGGCGCCTCCGCTCCCTTGTACGGTCGCCGCACGGGTCAGCAGCAGCTCCTGCCGTTCGGCTATCGCGATGCCGGTCTGTTCTTTCCGCGCTACAGGCCCGAGGACAGGATCCGAGCGTTTGCCGTGTGCGGGGGGATGCCCTACTACCTCGAGCAGTTCGAGGACGGGAAGACCATCGGGGAGAACATCCTCCGATCGATGTTGGAGAAGGACGGGGTCCTTCGGGAGGAGGGGCGTCTCCTGTTGTCGCAGGAGCTGCCCGATTCCCGGGTGTACTTCTCGATCCTGCGCTCTTTGGCGGCGGGGGCGAACAGGGTGGGAGAGATCGCGAACAGGACCGGTCTGAGCGCGTCCTCGGTGTCGAAGGCGCTGGACGTGCTTCAGTCTCTCAGGCTGGTCAGGAAGCTCACTCCTGTCGGCTCGAGCGTTCGCGGGCGCGTCAAGCAGACGTCATACGAGCTGTCCGACGGCTACCTCCGGTTCTGGTTCAGATTCGTGCTGCCCTACGAGGATCGCTTGTTGACGAGCGAGAGCGCACGAAGGCATCTCGAATTCACGATCATGCCCGCCTTGGACGAGTTCGTGGCCAAGCCCGCGTTCGAGACCGTTGCGCGGGAGTTCCTGTGTGCGGCCGAGCAGGCCGCCGACTGCGGCAACTGGTGGGGCCGCGTGCCGACGGGACGAGACCGCCGGACGGAGCAGCGTGAGGTCGACGCGGTGGGTCTGGATGGCCAGGGACGGCTCCTGGCCACCGGAACGTGCAAGTGGGCCGGCGGGAAGATGGGAATCGCCGAGGAAGAGCTGCTGAGACGGCTCGACCCGCACGTGGCTCCTCCTGCCGGGGAAGTGCGTCACTACTTCTTCTCCAGAGGTGGATTCGACGCGAAGCTGACAGCGCTCGCGAAATCGGATCCCGACAGATACGTGCTGATCTCTCCACGCGACCTCTACGCGTAGCCTCCGCCCCTGACCGGCGCCTTCGGCGGCACCTTCGCCTCGCTCGGACCGGCATCCCGCTTGCTGCATGACGGCGTCCCCCGGCGCGCGAGTGGTATCCTTGCATGCCGGGAATCCCATGCTAGAAGGCAGCAAACGAGCCATGAACGAGAAGCTGAAATCCATACTCGACAGCTACGAGGAGCTCACCGC
>JAJZPX010000020.1 GCA_021811025.1 Actinomycetes bacterium | reverse complement strand
TGCTGGGGAGTTCGATGGCAGCCGGGGTGCTCGCCAGTTCAGTGGGGTCGGTTGTGGGCCAGTATGTGCTGAAGGAGTCTTGGGCTGGTGACCGGGCTGTAAGGAGCACGATCGTGTGGGGACCGGCGGCTGCGACGAGTCTCGTCCTAGCGCCGGCCTGCGCGCTTGCCGGGATCCTGGGTCCGCCGCTGTTGCGGCTATTCCTACCTCAGTACGTCGGGACCCTGGAAGTGCTTCCGATCCTTCTGGTCGCTGCGTTCCTGCTGCATTCGCAGTTCGGTTTCTCGACTACGCTGATCGCAATCGGACGTCAGTTGGACGTCGTCCCACTGTGTCTGGGCCTTTCGGCCTTGAATGTGGCGATCGACGTCGTGCTGGTCAGGCTTGGTTGGGGGATCGTCGGTATCGCGACCGGGACACTGGTCGTGAATCTCCTGTTCGCGGTGGGCCACATGCTCCTCATAGCTCGAGCGACTGCTTTGCCGCTCACGCGCATCGGGATCCAGATCGGATCCCTGGTGCTCTGTGCCAGCTTGCCTGCTGCAGTCGGCCTAGGCGGGAGCCTGCAGAACGCTGGTCCTATCGCTCGGTTGGGGGTCGTGGCTCTCGCGATCGTCGGCGTCCTGGCCTGGGTGAGCCTTGCGCGGGTGTTGCGGGGCTGGGTAGAGGCAGAGAGCGCAATGGAGCCTGCAAGGAGGGCGGAGACGGGATGAGCTGCATAGACGTCGTGATCGTGAGCTTCAACGTGCGCGACTTGCTGGAGGGTTGCCTGTCCTCGCTTCGCATGCACGATGGGCATGAGCTGCGGGTCTGGGTGGTGGACAACGCCTCGACCGATGGGACCTGCGAGATGGTGCGAAACCGCTTCTGGGACGTTCGTCTGCTCGAGCTTTCGGAGAACGTCGGATTCGCGGCCGGAATCAACGCGGCGTTGAGGAACGTTGACGCCGAATATGTGGTGCTGCTTAATCCGGACACCGTGGTTCCGCCCCGGGCACTGGAGACGATGGTCGCCTTTCTTGCCGGTCACCCGAGGGTCGGCGCCGTGGGCCCTCGTCTCATCTCCCCCGACGGCTCCGCCCAGACGTCGTATCGGCGGTTTCCGACGCTGCGCTCAGTGGCCCGTTCGCTCGTCTTGCGCGATCCAGTGATCGCGCTGGCGGTCGAATCGCCCCATCCGGTGGACTACGTCGTGGGGGCGTGCATCGCGACCAGGCGCGACGTTCTCGAGTCGGTCGGCCTGTTGGATGAAGGCTTCTTCCTGTACTCCGAAGAGGTTGAGTGGTGCTGGCGCGTCTGGCGGAGTGGACGACAGGTGTGGCATCTGCCTTCTGCTGTCGTGACGCATGTTTCAGGGGCGAGCGCCGAGACGAGGGACGGTTGCGAGATCGTGCGCGGGGGGTTGATGCTCCACCACTTCTACCGCAGTGAATTCCTCTACTTCATGAAGACGTCGGGACGGCGCGTGGCGCTGGCCGCGTACATGATTCGCTGGCTCGGGCTGGTAGTCGGAGTCGTTAAGCGGACGGTGAAGGGTGATCGTTCCGGGGCGTGTGACCGATGGCGCGCGCTAGGCGTGCTGTACAGCATCGGGGCCTTCGGACTGCTGCGCCTCCACCCCCGTCGTAATGTGCGATGCGGCACTGACGCAGGGAGCTGACGCCGAATGAAGAGTGTTGCCGTCGTCGTGATCGGGCTGAACGAGGCCGAGAGCCTTCACACGTGCCTCTCGTCCGTTTTCGCTTCGCACGTCAAGCCTGCTCGGGTGGTCTACTCTGATGCCGGATCTTCTGACAACAGTCGGGATATCGCTGAGTCGTTCTGCGTCGAGGTGGTCGGGTCCGTGTCGGGACGCCGTTCCCCTGGTGCGGCAAGGAATGCCGGCTTCGAGAAGTGCCAAGAGGAGTACGTGATGTTCCTCGACGGCGACATGACGCTGGACGCCGAATGGCTCGGCCGGGGACTCGCCGATATCGAGCGCTCATCGAACCTGGCGTGCGTGTTCGGCCGTGTCTGTGAGGTGAGAAGTCAGACGGGCCTCATTCGTCGTGCCTTGTCGATCGACTGGACGAAGAGAGCGGTCGGAGAGGCGAAGGCTCCTGGAAGCGGAGGTCTGTTCAGAGCAGATGCTCTTCGTCGGGTTGGCGGGTACGAACCCCGACTGCTTGCGGCGGAGGAGACTGAGCTGGGACACCGTCTGCGCGAAGCGGGTTTTCGCATTGAGTGCATCGACGCATCCATGGGCTCGCACGACCTGGGACCGGCCGGACCTGGCGCGTATGTGAGGCGGGCGATCAGGACGGGGCGGAGCAGTGCTCAGCTGCTCAAGCTGGATCGTGTATGGCTCGGATGGCCGATCGTGAGACCCTTGGTGTACAGCTGCGTGTTGACTGCGGCGGTGACTGGAGGACTCGTGTCTCGCTCGCCACTGCCGCCGCTGGTCGCGCTCGGAGGGTTCTGCGGGCTGTTTCTGAGGCAGCTGACCCGGCTGCATCGCAGGACAGGGTGCTGGTCCGACGCCTTGATCGGGACGGCGAATGGATATGCGGTCGTGCTTCCCGAGGCGTACGGCTTCGTCAGCGAGCTACTTTCGCCGTCATCTAGGCGAGGGTGTGCGGCGAGAGATGGGGGTCTGTGATAGATGAGACTGCATGCGAGGATCGATCATCGACTGAGGGCGGGATTGCGGCGGGTGGGGAAGGAGCGGCTGAGCCTCCGCCCGTATCGAGTGAACCTGGAGGTCACGAACCGGTGCAACTCCCACTGCACGATGTGCAACAGGTTTCACGAGCGGGAGAACGAGGTTCAGCTGTCGGGATTCATGTCGTGGGGGACCGTGAAGAAGTGCGAGCCCCTTTTGCGGCACGCGACCGAGGCGAACCTCTCCGGGTTCGGGGAGCCTTTGCTGCATCCGGAGTTCGGGGAGATCGCACGGTATGTCAAAGCGCGAGTGAGGAGGGTCTTCTTCTATACGAACGCGATCGCGTTGGACGAGAACGCAGCCAAGATGCTGATAGAGACCGGTGTCGACCAGGTCAACGTGTCCATAGGTGCTGCCGACGAGGCGACCCACCGTAGGATCCGAGGAGTCGCGCTCGGTCCGATCGTTGAGAACCTGCGCCGGCTTCGCGACATGAAGAGGTCTGCCGGGGCCGCAACGCCGGAAGTGCACTTCGAGGTCGTTGCCTTCCGCTCCGCGATCGCGGACATGGAGAACGTGGTCGCTCTCGCGAGGGAGCTCGACGTGTGCGCGATCAGCCTGCCGCATCTCGTCGTCCACGGTGACCTGATCGAGGAGAGCCCGTGGATGGCACCGTCCGAAGCGGAGGAGATGTTCGAGCGGGCGGCCTGTCACGCAAGGGAGCGGGGGGTGCTGCTGAACCCTCCGAGCTTCAACGAGTCGCGAGGCGAGTGTCTGTTGCCGTACTCGGACTTCACGGTGGCATGGGACGGACGCGTCATGTCGTGCCACCGGGAGGCGTACGTAGTGGGTGATCTGAGGTCAGCGTCGGCGGAGGAGATTTGGAACGGGCCGGAGATGCGGCGCCTGCGGCGGCGGATCCACGATGAGGGTTTCGAGGCGACCTGCAGCGGGTGCACGATTTGGGACCACCGTGGGGAGAACTTCCTCCATCCAAGAGAGTACTCTCGATCCCCAGAGGTGTCCTGACATGGCTGACCTGAGGCTTCAGCGGGCGCCCGAGTTCGGCGGCGCGATGGTTGAAGAGAAGGAAGAGCGGAAGGACACGCGGGACCCGTCGCGAGCAAGGATGAGCCGTGACCTGCGGCTGGATGCGATAAAGGGCGTTGCGATTGCGATGGTCGTTCTCGGCCATGCTCTGTACGGTGGGCTTGGGCCCGATGCCGCCAACAATCCCGTCACACAGGTCATCGAGTCCTTCAACATGCCCCTCTTCATGTTTCTGAGCGGATGGGTTCTGTGGCGACCGGGGAGGGACGGGCTGGGAGCTCCCGGATTCGTGGCGAAGCGTGCGCGGCGGCTGCTGGTACCCTACTTCGTCTGGCTCGTGCCGTACTACGTGGTCTATCGTCAGCAGATAGGCGTCAGGCCTCTGGACTTCTTCCTCGGTGCCGTGATTGACCCTAACGGTTTCGGCAAGCTGTGGTTCCTGTATGTGTTGTTCGTGGGTTCGGTGCTCCTGTTCGCCTTGCGGCGGGTCTTCGCCGACGACAGCCTGATGGCGGCCGGTTGCATCCTGGTATGGTGTGTCACAGGGATCGGGTTTTTCGGCGGACTGTCCGGCTTCGGGATCTTGAACCTGCAGTGGCTCTTTCCCTTTCTGGCTCTCGGCTACTTTGCGTCCCGGATGCAGGCCCGCGCCCCGACGGAGAGGATGAGGATCGTCATGTCAGCGGTAACTCCGGCCTGCTATGTCTTCCTGATGGCAATTGCCGGCACCGATGCGATGAGAGGCTCTCTGGTAGCGCCGTTGTCTGCGATGTCCCCCATTGCTGCACGGGCGTTCGCCCGGCTTCTGCGGTACGCCGTTGCTTTCGGAGGGATTGCCGGAGTGTTCGTCATGGCCGGATGGCTGACAGGTCATGCGCGGAGGATCCTGGCGTTAGTGGGTGAGGCGAGCCTTGGCATCTACGTGATGCACGGGCTCTTTAGCGGCCTAGCGATGGGGACCGGGTGGGCGCGTGTCGCGTCGATGATGGCGGTGACGTTCGGCCTCGGTCTCCTGAGCACGCACGTCTTGAGAGTCCGGCCGGTGTTGCGGAGGCTATCACTTGGTGAAGACTCCGCGAAGTCGGCGGCGGCGTGAACTGAGACGGGGCCTGTCCGACAGGAAAGCGGGAGAGGGTTCACGAAACCGCGTCGATACCGGGCGCATGTTGGAGGATGGGTGCAACAGAGTCGGATGGTGGCTTGCGATCGCAGTCGTCCGTGTCGCTGCGGCAGGTGAGCCATGATGTCGCGCGAACCTGATACGGGCAGCCGGTCGGGGACAGGGACCAGTGCTCGACAGGGGACGACAGGCGGAGTCAGTGGTGCCGACGGCAGGCATCCGTTGACCGTTGCTATTGTCGTATCGCGTCTCGGAGTCGGAGGAGCCGAACGTCAGATAGTCAGACTCGCCATGGGACTGCGTGGTGACGGCTTTCAGCCCCTGATCGTTTGCCTGAAGGATGCCGGGGAGGTCGCGCCTCCCGCTGGATCCGGCATCGAGGTGATTGCGCTGGGCTATCAGAACGGGCGAAATCCCGAGGTCGTGCGCGCGCTCGCGCATGTTCTCAGCTCTCGCGGCGCCGACGTCGCCTTCTGCTCGAACTACAACTCGACAGTCTGGGGTCGACTCGCGGCCATCCTCGCAGGCGTGCCGGTGATCGTGACGGCCGAACACTCGATGGCCCGGTCGCGTCGGTTGTCGGGTGCGGTGAATTTGATCGTTAATAGGCTGATGTCGCATCGGACGGCCGCCGTAGTCGCGTGCGCGGATGCGCAAGTGCCGGTGCTGGTCAGCGAGGGGAACCGAACCGGAGCGATCCGCGTGATACACAACGGAGTAGACCTTGAGATGTACGACGGAGCAAGGAGTGACGCACGCCGCTCCCTCGGAGTGCCGGTGGATTCGCTTGTGGTCGGGATCGTCGCCAGCCTCGGGAAGGTCAAGGACCACGCGATGTTCCTTCAGGCCGCCGCCTGCACGCTGGCGAGGGTTCCGGAAGCCTACTTCGTGATCGTGGGCGACGGCCTGTTGAGGGGTTCGCTCGAGGAGTCGGCGCGGTGTCTGGGGATCTCGCGTCGGGTGATGTTCGCGGGTGTCCGCGAAGACCTTCCTCGGGTGCTCACCGCATTCGACGTGGCCTGCCTCACCTCAAGGAGTGAGGCTTTCCCGATGGCAGTCCTGGAGTACATGGCGGCTGGACTGCCAGTGGTCGCAACTGATGTCGGCGGCGTGGGCGAAGCTGTCGTGGCGGGACTTACTGGTGAACTGGTTCAGCAGGGAGATGCCGACGCCTTTTCTGCCGCTCTCGTTCGACTCTTAGAGAGTCCGGGCCTGCGGAGGTCGCTGGGAGACGCCGGCCGGAGGAGGCACGCGGAGTTGTTCTCGGAGGCGAGGATGGTGAACGCATTCAAGAGATTGCTGCGCGAGCTTGCCGAAGGACGGCTGTGAGCCGGAGCGACATTAGCAGACGGCCGAAGGTCGCGATAATCGCTGCCAGCGATTTCGCGTCGTTCCCGACCGGCGGGACGACGACGTTCGTCAGAAACATGATCGAGAATCTGGACCTGCCGCTGGTGGTCGTCGGTGTGGACGCCGAGGAGGCGATGGCTCGCCGCACGGCGATCACGGTCGGCTCTCGCAGTCTCCCATACGTGTCCCTAGGCGTCGTCGATGCCAAGAGCCGCCTGCCGCGCCGGGTGCGTGTCGCGGCGAGGGCTTGGCAGGCGAGGCGCGCGGTGGCCGGAATGGATGTGGACGTCCTGTACGTGCATTCTCCAGAGATCGTTTTGGCACTGGGGGCACAGAAGCTCCCGTTGGTCTACCACATGCACGGCGCGTCGACCGACACGACGTACTCTCCGCACAGGCTGTTCCGCAACCCCTTCGGAAGCTGGGTGTTCCGAGGGATGGTGGACGAGGTGGCCCGGCGATCGCGGGGCGTGCTCGGGGTCAACGAGGAGTGTCGTGCGTACGCGGAGCGCGTCGCCGCCCACTTTCGGCTCGTGCCGACCTGTGTGGACACGAGGCTGTTCAAACCGGCGGAGCGCATCCCTGACGGCGAACTCAGGTTGGGGTATGTTGGCCGGCTCGATCGTGTGAAGGCCATACCGCTCATCATCGACGTCCTGGCGGAACTGACCAGGGTTGGAGTCCAAGCCCGATTGACGATAGCGGGAGACGGACCGGTCCTCGCCGATCTGAAAGCCTATGCCGGCAGTCGCGACATGGGCGGCCGCGTCGAGTTCGTCGGACGCGTCGAGCGAAAGGACCTTCCGTCCCTGTTGGCGCGACTGGACGTCTTCATGATGGCATCATTGTTCGAGGGGCTGCCGACCGCGATGCTGGAGGCGATGGCGTGCGGAGCGGTGGTCGTCGCTCCTTCTCTGCCCGGCATCGAGGCGGTCTTGAGTGACGGGGTGAATGGTCTCGTGTACGTAGAGCGTGAGGCGGCAAACATCGCTTCTCGAATCCTGCGGATGCGAGGAGGGTTCCCGGAGCTGTCCGCTGCTGCCGTGCGGACCGTCGAGCCTTCGTATTCCGCGATCACGGTCGCGAACGTGGTAGCTGAAGAGTTGATGCGGGTGTCGCATGGGCAGGAGCTGAGATCCGTGGCCGGGGATGTGGGCCGATGAGAGTCGGCATAGACACACTGTTCGAGACCCCGCGAGCCGGAACGGGCGGCCTCACGTATCTCATGTCGCTAGTCGAGGGGATGGGGCGCGTCAAGGGGGATCACGAGGTCGTCGTGTTCGTCTCCGAGGCGAATCGGAGCTACTTCGACGGAGCACCCGGCGTCGATGTCGTGGAGGTCGGTGCATCCAACGAATCGATCGGGAGGCGCATCTGGACCCAGCAGGTGCGTCTGGACCGGGCGGCTCAGCGCATGGGCTGCGACGCTCTGCTCGGAGCGGGCAACTCCGTGCCGTTGTTCGGGCGGGTCCCGTCCGCGGTGGTGCTGCACAGCCTCCTGTTCCTCACGCAGCTGAATCATCCCGACATCGTCCGCGGGATCTATAGGAGAAACGTGGTCCGCGAATCCTGCGTCAAGGCGCGGCGGATCATCCCCGTCTCCCAGTACGCGGCGGACGCGCTGTTGAGGTGGGAGCCCTCGTTCGCTCCGAAGACGCGGGTCGTGCTGGAGGGAGTCGGCCACGGCTTCACATCCGAGAGGCACGGGCGGGACCCCTACGAGGGACTGCGGGACGACGGAAGCCGTATCCTTCTCTTCGCGTCGCGGTTGTGGCCGTACAAGAACGTCGACGTGTGTATCAGGGCACTGGCGGCGTATCGCGGCTCGATCCCGGTCCGCCTCGCTGTCGTAGGCGGCGATTTCAAGGGGGAGGAGGCGCGTCTCCGGAACTTGGCGGGGGAATGCGGGGTCACCGATCGCGTCCGCTTCCTCGGCCACGTGCCGCAACAGGAGATGCCGAGGATGTACTCCTGGGCCGATTGTTTCGTGTATCCCTCTCGCCGGGAGTGGTTCGGCTTGCCGCTTCTCGAGGCGATGGCATCGGGTGTGCCCGTTCTTGCTGCCAGGACCAGCTGCATCCCTGAGATTGCCGGATACGGAGCGCTGTTCTTCGACGCCGACGACTTCGCTGGCATGGCGAATGATCTGGAGACCGTAATGACGGATGCAGCCGAGAGGGCGGCACTTGTCGAGAGAGGCTTTCGACGCGCCCAGGAGTTCTCATGGGAGCGTTGTGCCCGGGAGACGCTCGCCGTCCTCCAAGAAGTCGCCAAGGACGATGGAGGAGCGTGATCCAGGCCCGGTTCGCCCGTCCCGACACTGGTGGATGCCGGAGATGCGGTGAGGGTCCGTGTGACGCGATCACAGCCGTGGTGGTCAGAGCTGAAGGGAAGGGCGCATGAAGCAAGTCGCACAGAATCTGCGCAACGGGGAGATCCGGCTCCTAGAGATACCAGTACCTGCGGTGCGGCCACACGGCGTGCTCGTGCGGACTGCGCGATCGCTCATCAGTGCCGGTACGGAGCGCTCCAAGGTCGAGCTCGGACAGAGCAGTCTGCTCGCGAAGGCGCGCAAGCGCCCGGACGATGTGCGCAAGGTGCTCGATCGTGTACGCAGAGACGGCCTTCTGGCGACGTACGAGATGGTTAAGGGGAGGCTTGAGAAGCCGTCCCCCCTCGGCTACAGCTCGGCTGGCACGGTCCTGGCGGTCGGCGAGTTGGTCTGCGGCGTGAAGCCGGGTGACCGCGTTGCCTGCGCGGGCGCGGGATACGCGAATCATGCGGAGGCGGCATACGTGCCGGGGAACCTGTGCGTTCGTATCCCCGACGGTGTCGATTTCGAGGCGGCTTGTTTCACCACGGTCGGAGCCATCGCCATGCAGGGGATCCGGCAGGCCGGCGTGGTGGTGGGCGACACCGTGGTGGTCCTGGGATTGGGGTTGGTCGGGCAGCTGGCGGTGCGGATAGCGAACGCGGCGGGTTGCAGAACGCTCGGGATCGACCTCGATGCCAGCAAGGTCGAGCTCGCGACAGCGTCCGGGGCGACCTCCGGCGCGACGATCGCACACGACGATGCTCTCGCGAAGGTAGCGGAGCTATCGGGTGGTCGTGGCGCCGACGCCGTCATCATCACGGCCAGCACGGCCAGCAGCGATCCCGTCGTGCTTGCCGGTCGGCTGTGCCGCGATCGAGGCGTCGTCGTGGTCGTCGGCAATGTGGGCCTCAACATACCGAGGAACGTGTACTACGAGAAGGAGCTCGACCTCCGACTGTCCAGGTCGTACGGCCCCGGCCGGTACGACCCGCTCTATGAAGAGTACGGGATCGACTATCCCGAGGGCTTTGTTCGCTGGACGGAGCGCCGGAACATGGAGGAGTTCTTGCGCTTGGTCGCGGCCGGAGACATCGACGTCGCCCGGCTGGTTACGCATCGCTTCCCGATCGCCGAAGTCAAGTCGGCGTACGAGCTCGTCACTGGCAAGAGCGGTGAGCGCTTCATCGGGGTCGTGCTCGAATACGCGGCCGACGCGCCCTCGTCGCCGGTGTCTCTCGAGAAGGCGGTCCCGGCAGTCAGGGCGAGGGGTGGTGCGGGGGTGGCGATGGTGGGCGCCGGGAACTTCGCGACAGCGACCCTCCTCCCGGCCCTCAGGGGAGTGGGCGTCTCGATGCGCGGGATCATGGCTTCGAGCGGCCTCAGTGCGAGCGCTGCAGCCAGTCGCTTCGGCTTCGCGTACTGCACGTCGGAGTTGGATCGGCTGGCATCGGATGAGACGGTGGACGGCGTGGTGATCGCGACACGCCACACGTCGCACGCCGAGATGGTCGTGAAGTTCCTCGGGGCGGGAAAGCACGTGTTCGTTGAGAAGCCCCTCGCGGTGTCGATGAGTGAACTCGAGTCGGTGGTGTCGGCGTGGAAGTCGTCCGCGGCCGACATCATGGTGGGCTTCAACAGGCGTTTCGCCCCTGCAACCGTTGAAGTGAAACGTGAGCTGGCACGCCTGGAGGGACCGACGGTCGTTCAGTGCCGCGTGAACGCTGGTGCTCTTCCAGACGAGCACTGGACGCAGTCGCTCGAAGAGGGGGCGGGGAGGATCGTCGGGGAGCTGTGCCATTTCATCGACCTCGCCGGCTATCTCGTCGGCTCGACGCCGGCATCCGTGTATGCCAACGCGGTGAGGAACGGCAAGTCGGCGGCGCTCCAGGATTCGGTAGTGGTTTCCGTCTCGTTCGCGGACGGTTCCGTGGCCTCCATCGTGTACGAGGCGGAGGGCGATACGGCCTATGGGAAGGAGCTGGTGGAGGTGTTCCGTGCTGGAGGCGTATGGGCCATCGATGACTTTCGCGTTCTCACGAAGGTGCGTAGCGGGCGGCGGGATCGGCGCGACTTCGGCCGGGTGGATAAGGGACATGCCGACGAGATGGCGGCATTCGCGGGCTTGCTCCGGGGCGAAGCTTCGAACGTCCTCACGTTCACCGATTGCGTGAACTCCACCGTTGCCACTCTTGCCGTCATCTCGTCCCTGTCGACCGGCCAGGCGATCCCTCTCCTACCCGCTCTGCCGGGCGGGTAGGAAGGTGCGGACGGTGCGTGAGCGAGTCGGAGCGAGAGAGCTGCTCGTTGTTGCGGAGGAGGCTGCTCGGGCTGCCTCCTGGAGCGGGGTCGACCCATACGACGGGTTGAGTGGAGCGCGTGTGCCGCAGGCGCTCCGCTCGGCATGGCGTGGTCGCCAGTCGGTCATCCAGCTCGCCAAGCGATGTCCGTGGGTCAGGGCGCCGCTCGGCGTGGCGCCTCGAAGATTCGCAAAGGCGGATGCCTGCTTAGTCGCGGGATATGTGCGGCTGTGGGAGCTCACGGGAGAGCAGCTGTACAGAGACAGTGCGGACGAACTGCTGGGCGACCTCGAGGCGAAGCGGATCGGGAGCCGGGAGCGGGCGTGCTGGGGCTACGAGTTCGACGTCCAGACACGGTGGGCGTTCTATCCGGCTGGAAGCCCCAACATCATCGTCACGACTTTCGCCGCTCACGCACTGCTCGATGCCGCGGATGCGTTCTGCGATCAGGAAGCTGCAACACTGGCGCTGAAGGCAGCCCTGTTCGTGGCGGAGGAACTCGTCGGACGGACGGACGCGGGACTTCCCTACATCCGCTATGCCGTGGGCGTCGACAAGTTGGTGCATAACGCAAACGTCCTCGGCGCGGGGGTGCTCGCGCGGGTAGGGAAGCGCTTCGGCCGCGACGATCTGAGGGCGTTGGCGGCCGAGGTGGCTGCGACTACATTCGACAGCGGGGCGGAGCCGGGGATGTGGCCCTACGGCGAAGGCTCTCTCGGTTGGACGGACTCGTACCACACCGGCTATATCATCGACGGGCTCGCTTGGGTATTGGACGGCCATGTGGCAAAGTGGAATCGCCTGCTGCGGGAGTCGCTCAGGGCTTACATCGTTCGATTCTTCGAGGAAGACGGTCTTCCGCGTTTCGGACCTGACCGGCGGTATCCAGTCGATATCCACTCGGCGGCGACAGCCATCGATGTCCTGTCGCGACTCGCCTGGGTGGACACGGAAGCCCTTCCGCTCGCGTCGAAGATAGCAGCGTGGACGGGACTGCACATGTTGACTTCGGACGGGATGTTCTTCTTCCAACTACACCGGTTCTACAAGGATAGGACCCCGTACATGCGGTGGGGTCAGGCCCACATGCTCAAGGCGCTCGCATGCTTGGCGGCCGCAGAGGCTGCTGGCGAGGGCGGATCCCGGACGGTTGCCGTCGCTCGTCTCGAGAGCAGAGCAGCCGGCTCGGCTTCGGACTGATCCGCTTGCTCGACGCGGGCCGGCTGCAATGCGGCGGGTCCGGCGTCGTCCTATCCGGTGACAGTCGGAGCTGCGGGGGGAAGACCGCCTACGGCACCACCGGCTGTCCCGCGACATCCAGCGCGTCCACCCCGATCATCGTGCCGATGGAAGCCGGGTTCTTGCGCCCGGTCCAGGCGATCGTGATCGTATGCGTGGTGTCCGTCAGCCCAGAGACACCCCAGGCCTTCGTCTTTAGCAGATGCGTCGGGCTGTACAGGTCGACCTCGACCGCCGAGGTGCCGTCCACGGTGACCGTCGCGATGCCCCAGCCCGGGTTCTTGTAGGTGATCCAGTCGACCGAGGTTCCCTTGAAGGCGCCGTAGAAGACAGCGCCAGCCTTGTCTGCACGGGCAATCGAGCCGCCGGAGTAGGCGGTGTTAGTGATGGTTTCCCAGGTGCCGGCGTAGCCGAAGCGGGCGTCGGTCTGCTCGTAGCGCTTGATCACGCGGAACGAGGCCTGCCGGGTCGTCTCGACGTTGCCGGCGTTGTCGGTCGAGTAGAACTCGAGGACGTGCGTGCCTGGAAGGGTCGTTGTGATCGAGGTGCCGGTGTTCCACGTCCCAGCGTCCAAGCGCCAGCGTGTGGCCGCGACACCGGACATGGCGTCGGTGGCCGACAGAGCGATCGAGGCGGTCTCGTTGTAGGAGGCGGCGGCGTTGGACGTCGTGACCGGGGCAGCCGTGTCGACGTCGGGCAGTATCCCGGAGACATCCAGCGCGTCCACCCCGATCATCGTGCCGATGGAAGCCGGGTTCTTGCGCCCGGTCCAGGCGATCGTGATCGTATGCGTGGTGTCCGTCAGCCCAGAGACACCCCAGGCCTTCGTCTTTAGCAGATGCGTCGGGCTGTACAGGTCGACCTCGACCGCCGAGGTGCCGTCCACGGTGACCGTCGCGATGCCCCAGCCCGGGTTCTTGTAGGTGATCCAGTCGACCGAGGTTCCCTTGAAGGCGCCGTAGAAGACAGCGCCAGCCTTGTCTGCACGGGCAATCGAGCCGCCGGAGTAGGCGGTGTTAGTGATGGTTTCCCAGGTGCCGGCGTAGCCGAAGCGGGCGTCGGTCTGCTCGTAGCGCTTGATCACGCGGAACGAGGCCTGCCGGGTCGTCTCGACGTTGCCGGCGTTGTCGGTCGAGTAGAACTCGAGGACGTGCGTGCCTGGAAGGGTCGTTGTGATCGAGGTGCCGGTGTTCCACGTCCCAGCGTCCAAGCGCCAGCGTGTGGCCGCGACACCGGACATGGCGTCGGTGGCCGACAGAGCGATCGAGGCGGTCTCGTTGTAGGAGGCGGCGGCGTTGGACGTCGTGACCGGGGCAGCCGTGTCGACGCGCACGCTAGCCGTCTGCGACGTCTCGATGTTGCCGGCCGCATCCACGCTCCAGTACCCGATCGTGGTCGTCCCTTCGGCACTGACGCTGAACGGGCCGGTGTAGGTCGTGACGGCCCCGCCATCGATGCGGTAGTAGGTGGCGGTGACGCCGGAGAGGTCGTCGGTGGCAGTCAGGGTCACCGTCGTGGCGGAGGAGCGCCAGGCCGACGAGGCGGTGCATCCCGAGACGGGGGCGGTGGAGTCGACCCTGACGACCGAGGTCGTCGTGGCCTCAACGTTTCCGACGGTATCCACGGACCAGAACTCGAGTGTCGTAACCCCCTCATGGACGAGGATAGGACCCGAGTAGAGCTGGGAAGTCCCGTGGTCAATGGTGTAGTAGGTCGCGGCGATACCGGATGCAGAATCGGTCGCGGTAAGGGCAACAAGCTGGTCGACGTTCTGCCAGCTGTCGAGAACATTCGAGGTCGTGACCGGGGCAGCCGTGTCGACGCGCACGCTAGCCGTCTGCGACGTCTCGATGTTGCCGGCCGCATCCACGCTCCAGTACCCGATCGTGGTCGTCCCTTCGGCACTGACGCTGAACGGGCCGG
>JAJZPX010000316.1 GCA_021811025.1 Actinomycetes bacterium | reverse complement strand
ACGAGCGGCTCGAATTCCTCGGCGACTCGGTGCTCGGGTTCGTCGTGACCGACCACCTCTACCGGCGCTTCCCCGACTTCGACGAGGGCCGCATGGCGAAGCTGAGGGCGTCGCTCGTCTCCGGCCGCGCGCTTGCGGCCGTCGCAGGCGACCTCGGGCTCGGCGACGCGCTGCTCATCGGGCACGGCGCGGAGGCCGGCGGCGCCCGCACGCTGCGTTCGGTGCTCGCCGACGCGTTCGAGGCGACCCTTGGGGCGCTGTACCTCGATGCCGGCGTCGAGGCGGCCCGCGCGTACGTCATGCGCGTGCTCGCCGAGCGTCTCGAGCCGGAGGCGCTCGCGGCGGCAGGGCTCGATCCCAAGTCCGAGCTGCAGGAACGCACGATGGCGGAGGCGGGCCTCACGCCCGTCTACCGCATCGTCGCCGAGGCCGGCCCGCCCCACGAACGCGTCTTCACGGCCGAAGTGCTCGTCGGCGACCGCCTCCTCGGGCAGGGGTCGGGCGCCACGAAGAAGGACGCTGAGAAGGCCGCCGCCGCACAGGCCCTCGACGCGCTCTCCGAGGTCGCCGAGCGGCCGTCCTAGCGCCTCAGCGCTGTGCTAGCATAGGTTCCGCTTCGTCGCGGGGAGGGGTTCCTTCGGCGAGCAGCAGCATCGGTCGGACAGCCACCTGCTCGGAGGGCCTTCGCTTGCACCTGAAGTCGCTGACGCTGAAGGGCTTCAAGTCGTTCGCCGACCGCGCGCACCTCGTGCTCGAGCCGGGCGTGACCGTCATCGTCGGCCCGAACGGGTCGGGCAAGTCCAACATCTCGGACGCGGTCTTGTGGGTGCTGGGCGAGCAGTCCGCGAAGTCCCTCCGCGGCCAGGCGATGGAGGACGTGATCTTCGCCGGGTCCTCGGCCCGACAGCCCGTCGGCGTGTCCGAGGTCGACCTCGTCCTCGACAACTCGGACGGCGCCCTGCCGCTCGACTTCTCCGAGGTCACCATCACCCGCCGCATGTACCGCAACGGCGAGTCCGAGTACATGATCAACTCCACGCCGTGCCGCCTCATGGACGTCTACGAGCTGCTCCACGACTCCGGCCTCGGCCGCGACACGCACTCGATCATCTCGCAGGGGCGCCTGGACGAGGTCCTCAACTCCAGGCCCGAGGACCGCCGCGCCCTCATCGAGGAGGCTGCCGGCGTCCTCAAGCACAAGAAGCGCAAGGAGCGCGCCCTGCGCAAGCTCGCGGGCATGGAGGGGCACCTCGATCGCGCGCGCGACGTGCTCGCCGAGATCGACCGCCAGCTGCGGCCGCTCGAGCGCGCCGCGAAGAAGGCGGCCGAGCACGCCGAGGCCGCGGTCGAGCTGCGCGAGCTCGAGGTGGCGCTGGCCGTCGACGACCTCCGCAAGCTGCAGGAGCGCTGGGACGAGCTCGCGAAGCGCGAGCGCGAGCAGGACGCCGAGCTCGAGCTGGCGCGCTACCGCCTCGCCGAGAAGGAGAGCGAGCTCGCGAAGTTCCAGCAGCTGCTCGAGGAGAAGGGCCTGTTCGTGGGCGACCTCTCCGAGCAGCGGAGGCGGCTGCAGGCGGTGCTCGAGCGGCTCAACTCCGGCCTGCTCCTGCTCGAGGAGAAGGGCAAGAACCTCATCGAGCGCCTGTCGCATCTCCGCGCGACCATCCACCAGGCCGAGTCGCGGCTCGCCGCGCGCGAGCGCGAGCTCGGCCAGCTGGCCGAGGAGCGCGGCAACACCGACGCGCAGCTGAAGGGGCATTACTCCCGCCTCGGGGAGCTGCGGCGCGAGGCAGAGGCGGTCAAGAAGGAGCGCCTCGCGGCCGAGCGCGAGCTCGGGCGAGTCAACACCGACATCCGCCGCACGCGCAAGGAGATGGACGACGCTCGCGTCGAGCTCGCGAAGGTGGAGCAGTCGCTGACCGCGGTGACGCTCGAGGAGGAGTTCCTCGCCGAGAGAGGCGAGCAGCTGAGGGCTCGGCGCGCTTCCGCGATGGCCGCCCTCTCCGGCCGCAGGCAGAAGTACACGCAGCTCGAGACGGGCATCCGGCGCACGCGCAAGGAGATTTCGCTTGCGGACAGCGACGTCGACAAGCGCGTGCGCGTGCTCGAGGCCCGCCGGCGCGAGCTCGCGGACGCTCGCGAATCGCTCGCGGGCGTCCGCGCGGAAGTGCGCGCGCTCGTCGAGGTGGGCCGCGCGTTCGAGACCGCGACGCCGGCGCTTGCCTGGGTGCTCTCTCAAGAGAAGAAGCTGCCCGGCTTCGTCGGGCCCGTCACGGACCTCATCGCGGTCGAGCCGGGGATGGAGCGGCTGGTGGAGCAGGCGCTCGGACCCGACCTCTTCTGCTTGCTCGTCGAGGACGCCGCGTCCGCCCAGAAGCTCCTCAAGCTGCTGACGAAGAACGACGCAGGCGACGTCTCCATCCTCGCCCTCCAGGCCGCGCGCGGTACCTCGGCCGAAACGCCCGAGGGCACGCGCAGCATCATGGAAGCCGTGACGTGCGGCGAGGAGGTGCGCGCCGCGGTCTCGGCGCTCACCGTCAACGTCTGC
>JAJZPX010000315.1 GCA_021811025.1 Actinomycetes bacterium | reverse complement strand
CAGCTGCCCGGTTCTGCGAATCTCCGCGACGTTGTGGACGATCTGGTGCAGGAACGCGAACGCGGCGAACAGGTCGAACGCGAGCGAGGTGCTGCGCGCGAGGAGGATGACGAGCGCGACGGACAGTCCCGCGACGTCGGCCGCCGGCCAGCGCTTGAAGATCGCGAGCAGGCCGAGGGCGACGACTGCGACCACGATCGCGTCGGGCAACGCGACCCATCCCCGCTGGAACGCGATCGCCAACGACGCGACCAGCAGGCCGGCGGTCGTGGCGGCGCCCTCGGCGCCGTGGTAGCCGAGGTAGAAGGGGAAGTGATGGCCCGCCCACGCCGCCACGCCGGCGGCGTACACGAAGGGCTCGGACGCGCCGAGCAGCCGCCAGGCGACGAGCATCGCCAGGATGCCCTTGAGGAAGTCGTACGCGCCGGTGACCACGGCCGGGCCGATCCCGAGGACGTGCAGCGCGTTCGTCGTGCCCGCGTTGCCCGACCCGGCCTTCGTGAGGTCGACGCCTCGGGCGCGGCCGATCAGGTAGGCCGGCAGGATCGACCCGAGGAGGTACCCGACCGCGATGGCGACGAGATCCCGCATTCCCACCTCTCTCCCCGTCGACTGTACCCATGGGCCCCTTCGTCCGGTTCGGCCTCGACGGGAAGGCGTGACGACGACTACCATCGCGATGGAAGGACCCGCAGGAGATGAGCGTGCGCGACGACCGCCAAGAGTGCGCCTCACCGCTCCGCCGACCGTTCGGCGGGGTGAGCTGACAGCGTGTTCACCGTCAGGGGCTCGACTCGTATCAATCGCCCGATAGACGAGGTGTTCGGCTACCTCGCCGAGTTCGAGCACGACCGCGAGTGGCGCAGCGAGGTCGTGTCGGTGTGGAGGCTGTGCAACGACCGGTACGAGGAGTCGATGCACTTCCCGGGGTTCCGCTTGACCTCCGAATTCGAGGTCAAGCTCTCGGAGCCGCCGCGCCTGCTCGTCGCCGAGGGCGTCTCGGAAGACATCGTCGCGACGCAGCGGTACGAGCTAACGGCCGAGTCGACGAAGACGACTCGGCTCGACGTCAGCACCACCATCGACAACCAGGGCCCGCTCGCGATCGGCGACTTCATCGCGCAGCGGCTCCTCCGCGGTCGCGCCCGCGAGAACCTCGCCCGGCTGAAGCGCGTCATGGAGGGGCGGGAACGTCCCCGCACGACCCCTTCGCATCAACCGTCCCGATCCTAGCTGGCGCACGTCGTCCTTCTCCAGCAGCGCTCCGCCCGTCTGCTCGCGCCCGCCTTCTTCATGCGTTCGCTCACGGCGGGATGACACCGCGCGGCGAGCGGCGCCCTTGCGCTCGTCGGCCGGCGGGAGGGCGGCGGGTATACACCCAGCCGACCGGAGACAGGAGGTCGGCCATGATCGAGATCGAGCGCAGCTTTCGCGTCCGGCGCCCGGTGGAGGACGTCTTCGAGTACATGTCGCGTTTCGAGAACGACCGCGAGTGGCGCGCCGAGATCAGCGACATCCGTCGGACGACGGAGCTGGGCCGCGGCATCGGCGAGCGCTACGAGCAGATGCTGGAGGTCGGCGGGCGCCAGGTGCCGACGGACTTCGAAGTCATCGCGTTCGAGAACAACCGGCACATCGGCTGGCGCGGCACGTCCGGCGACATCACGGGCGAGGGCAGCTACGACTTCACCGCGGACGGTGGCTCGACGCGCGTCGACGCGCGAGCGAAGGTCGACGTGAGCGGGGCCGCTCGGCTGACGGAGCCGTACATCGAGAAGCAGCTGGCGATCCACGGGCAGGAGGACTTCCGCAGGCTCCGGCGGCTGCTCGAGACGCGCGCGTGACGAGGCGGCGGAGCCGCTCCGGTGGTACCGCATCTGCTACGGGCATCAGGTACAATCGCGGAGTGAATCCGCCGCGCGTTTCCGCAGCACGCATCGCTCCCGCGCCGGCATTCCCGCAAGCCCGTTCGAAAGGATCCCCGCGTGCCGGACGCGTCCGCTCTCAAGCCGACCTCGCAAGGCAAGGTCCGCGACCTGTTCGACCTCGGCGACGAGCTGCTGATAGTCGCAACCGACCGGCTGTCGGCGTTCGACGTCGTGCTGCCGGACGCGATCCCGCACAAGGGCGAGGTGCTTACGAAGCTCTCGCTGTACTGGTTCGACCTGCTGCGCGGCATCGTGCCGAACCACCTGATCTCGGCCGACGTCGCCGACTTCCCGCGGGAGTTCCGCGAGCACGCGGACTACCTGCGCGGGCGGTCGATGCTCGTGCGCAAGGCGCAGGTCTTCCCGGTTGAATGCATCGTGCGAGGGTACCTCGCCGGTAGCGGGTGGGCGGAGTACCGGCGCTCGGGCACGGTGTGCGGGCAGCCTCTTCCGAAGGGGCTGCTCGAGTCTTCGCGGCTCCCGCAGCCGATCTTCACGCCGTCGACGAAGGCCGAGGCCGGCACGCACGATGAGAACATCCCGGTGCGCCGGATGTACGAGATCGTCGGCGAGCAGCTCGGCGGCGAGCTGGTGGAGAAGGCGACCGCGGTCTACTCGGCCGCA
>JAJZPX010000019.1 GCA_021811025.1 Actinomycetes bacterium | reverse complement strand
TCCCAGAGTCCAACATCCTCAGGATGTTCGAGAAGGTCCCCCTGCTCTTGCCGTCCCAAATCATGAGTCCGTAGTCGGCTTCATGCGCCATCTCCGCGTCCTTCAACGCGAAGTACTGGAAGCCGCGCTTGCCCCGGCCGCTCACGGAGTGGACGGGCCAGGCGCCGACGTTGTTCCGGCAGCCAGAACCCATGCAATGCACTAGGACGTTCCTGTGGTGTCGCTCTGCAAGGAAGGACTGAACCGCACGATCGCTTCCGCTTGCATCACCGATAACGACGCGGAAACCGCGGTCTACGATGGCATCCAGTCTCTCCCTGATCGCGGCGTTCAGTCGTCCAAGCTTCCGCGACCCGCTGATGAAGACGGTCTCCATCAAGAACTCCTCGTACAAGTGAAGGCCAGCACGTAGACGGTTGAGACGCTACCCTTGTCCATCAGCGCCTTCGTCACCGCGTTCAGTGTCGCACCGGAGCGATAGAGATCGTCGATCAAGAGAACGAGCTTCGAGCCACAGAGGTGTCGTCGACTTCATGCGCGTTCTCGAGAAGCCTGGTTCGCTCATCGAAATCGTGTACATCCTTCAGCTGCTTCGGGCTGCTCCGACGGATCACGACGTCTCGGAGGGACAGGCCCAGGGCAGCCGAGAGCCCCTGAGCCAACTGAAGCACGGGCTGCCGGACCCTCTGCTTGGATGGAGGGACGGGAACCACTGCTTCGAGAGGTGGCGACCACTTCTTGACGAACCCCGCGGCCACTTGCACCAACTCTCCAACGACCTCCTGGTTTCCTCGGTACTTCAAACGATACAGCAGCTCTCCGACGGGAGTCCGCGTCGTCTCGTACTTCGGATGACCGTACGCGTCGTGGCCCACGAACTCGCTGTGCTCGCTGTGATAGTCGAGAACCCATCCTTCCTTCCACAAACCCTTGATCCTTCGCGGATGAATCTCAACAGCCACTCTGCCTCCCCCTGCTTCTGTCAACCGTTGCAGCGCACTGCGAGGGCGCGCTCGCACACGTCTAGCTGCAGTCTACCTCGCCGCCCGGAGATGCCGCACGCCGGCGGGTCACGGCGGCAGAGAGGTGCGGTCGAACGCTTGTTCGTGTAGCATCGGGAGAGCCTCGACCCAGGAGGGGGTCTCCCGATGCCCGAGCGCGACGAAGCGATCCTCGCCGGCCTCAACGACAGGCAGCGGCTCGCCGTCTCTCACGGCGACGGCCCGCTGCTCGTCGTCGCCGGCGCGGGGACTGGGAAGACCGCCACGCTCGCCCACCGCGTCGCCTGGCTGATCGCCAACGGCACGCGCTCCGAGCGCATCCTGCTGCTCACGTTCACGCGCCGCGCCTCGGCAGAGATGCTCGCGCGCGTGGACGGCATCCTCCGCGGACTCGACGGGCTCCCGGCGAGTCGTCGTGTTTGGGGCGGGACCTTCCACGCCGTCGCGGCGCGCCTGCTGCGCGTCCACGCCGAGGCGATCGGGCTCGACCCCGGCTTCACGATCATGGACCGCGCGGACTCCGCGGACATGATGAACGTCGTGCGCGGCGAGCTCGGGCTCTCGAGGACCGACCGCCGCTTCCCGCAGAAGGGCACGTGTCTCGACATCTACTCGCGATGCGTCAACGCCGAAGAGCCGCTCGCCGAGGCGCTGGCGCGCCGCTTCCCCTGGTGCGCAGAGCACGAAGACGACCTCAAGCGGCTGTTCGTGGGCTACACCGACCGCAAGGAGGCGTCGAGCGTGCTCGACTACGACGACCTCCTGCTCTTCTGGCACGCGCTGCTGTCCGACGAGGTCGCCGGAGCGCGCGTGCGCGAGCGCTTCGACCACGTGCTCGTCGACGAGTACCAGGACACCAACGCGCTCCAGGCGGCCATCGTGAGGCTGCTCCGGCCGGACGGCGGCGGGGTCACCGTCGTCGGCGACGACGCACAGGCGATCTACGGTTTCCGCGCCGCCACGGTGCGCAACATCCTCGACTTTTCCGCCGAGGTGCCCGGCGCGGAGATCGTCGCGCTCGAGCGGAACTACCGCAGCAACGCCGGCATCCTCGCCGCCACGAACGAGGTGATCGCCGAGGCCGCCGAGCGTCACGAGAAGGCGCTGTGGACCGCGCGCGAGGGAGGCGGGAGGCCGGCGCTCGTGACGTGCCGCGACGAGGCGGAGCAGACGCGCTTCGTCGTGGAGCGCGTGCTCGAGCACCGCGAGCAGGGGCTCGCGCTGCGCCGGCAGGCGGTGCTCTTTCGCGCCGCGCATCACTCGGCCGAGCTCGAGCTGGAGCTCGCACGGCGCAACGTGCCGTTCCGGAAGTACGGCGGGCTCAAGTTCGTCGAATCGGCGCACGTGAAGGACCTCGTCGCGTTCCTGCGGCTCGCAGAGAACCCCGCGGATCTCATGGCGGGCACGCGCGTGCTGTCGCTCGTGCCGGGGATCGGCCCCAAGCGCGCCCTCGAGCTCATGACTGCGCTCGCAGGGGCAGGCGGCGACTTCGCAGCGTGGGCGGACGAACGCCCACCCGCGCCCGCGCGCGTGTTCTGGCCCGACCTCGTGGCGCTCATGCGGCGCCTGCACGCGGAGCCGCCGCCGCTCGCCTCGCAGCTCTCCGCCGTGCGCGACTTCTACCGCCCTCTGCTCGAGCAGCGCTACGACAACGCCCGCGGCCGCCTCACGGACCTCGAGCAGCTCGAGGCCCTGTCCGCGCGCTACTCCTCGCGCGAGCGCTTCCTGTCCGAGCTCGTGCTGGACGCCCCCGGCTGGACCGGCGACCTCGCGCAGGCGCCGCATCTCGACGAGGACTGGCTGGTGCTCTCCACCATCCACTCGGCGAAGGGGCTGGAGTGGGACGCGGTCTACGTCATCCACGCCGCCGACGGCTGCATCCCCTCGGACATGGCGTGCGGCTCGGCCGACGAGATCGAGGAGGAGCGGCGGCTGTTCTACGTGGCGTGCACTCGGGCGAAGGACCACCTGTACGTCACGGTGCCGCTGCGCTACTACGTCGTCGGCAAGGGGCCGACGGATCGGCACGGGTACGCTCAGCCCTCGCGATTCCTCTCCGAGCGCGTGAAGCCGCACTTCGTGGCGCTGAGCGCCGGGCCGGCCGAAGAGCCCGACGCGAGAGACGCGGGGGGACCCGCCGCGAACGCGCGAGAGCGCGTCAGGCGGATGTGGGCGTAGCGGCATCCCGGCTGGTGCCGCCACATCCCCTCCCGCCGTCCGCTTTGCCGCTCACAGTGTGGCAGCGGTCGGTGACAGCCGGTTCAGCGGCTGGGATCCGGGCGAGTGCGCGGTGAGCACGAGGAGCGTTCGGCCTTCGCCTCAAGCCACAGCCGCTCCGCAACGCGCAGTTGTGCCAGCGCCTCCTCAGGGGTGTCACCGAAGGCTGAGCAGCAGTGCAGCGACGGGACGTCCGAGATGTAGCCGCCATCCTCGTCACTGTAGAACACCCTGATCTCGTGCGCTTCGGACACCCTTGCTCACCTCGGTTCGAGTCGATACCGCCGTACGAGCTTCTGGAACTGCCGCACCTGATAGGGCTTGGCCTCACAGGAGACGTTGTGCAGGACCAGCAGCTCTTCGATGTCCGGATGTGCGACGATGCGTTTCTTGCGCCTTATGCCCCCAGTCTCCCGGGGCTTCTCACCGAAACCTTCTCCACGTCTTGCGTGAAAGGCGGGGAGGCCTCGCGCTTGGGGTCGCGAGACCTCCCCTATATCACGCACCGGCCCCGATCGGGACCGAGGCGTGGCACCGACTACGCCGGCTCCACCTCGGCCGCCTTCGAAGCAGCGAGCTCGGCCTTCGGCGCCTTGGTGACGACCGTCAGGCCAGCCGCGATGACGCACAGGACCGCGGCCATCGTGTACGCCGGCCCGAACGAGCCCCAGAGGTTCTTGGCGAAACCGGCGAAGTAGTTGCCGATGGAGCCGCCGATGCCCCAGGCCGTGAAGACGATGCCGTAGTTCACGCCCGCGTTCTTCAGGCCGAAGAAGTCGAACGTGGTGGCGGGGAACAGCGTCAGGTTGGCGCCGTACATGAACCCGATGCCGGCGGCGACGACGAGCAGCATCGCCATGCTCGTCGAGGCGCCAACGGCCCAGCCCACGAGGATGGCCTGCGCCAGGAACACGATGACCATCGTTCGAGTGCGGCCGATCGCGTCCGACACCATGCCGGCGATCGGACGGCCGATGCCGTTACCGATGGCCAACGCCACCGTGAACATGAAGCCCATGCCAAGCGCGAGCCCGAAGTACTTCGCGGTCGCGAATCCCTCGACGGCGTACGGGCCGCCTGCGCCGAAGTAGTCCACGGCGACCTTCGAGACGATGCCGACCATCATCAGGCCCGCGAACGCCACGCACGCGTACATGAACCACAGCAGCCAGAACTGCGGGGTCCTGACCATCTCACGCCAAGTGTAGTCGACCTTCAGATTCGCGGGAGCGGCCGTGGCGGGCTTCTTCGACCCTGCCGCCGCCACGACGGGAGCGACGTAGCCCGCGGGCGGGTTCTGCAGCAGCATCGCGCAGACGATGATCGAGACCAGGAACGCGATGCCCAGCGTGCGGAACATGCCGGACACGCCTATCGAACCGATGAGGTACGTGGTCAGCGGCGCGGTGTACACCGACGCGAGACCGAACCCGGCGACGACGGTGCCGGTGACGAGGCCCTTGCGGGCGGCGGGGAACCACTTGACGGCGGCGGGGGTGGCGCAAGCATACGCCAGACCGATGCCGGCTCCCGTGAGCAGGCCGAAGCCGATGATGATCGGCAGGTGGTTGCCCTTCGCGGACATGTCCGTGAAGCTCGACAGGATCATGCCGGCGCCGACGAACAGGCCGCCGACCGTGGCGATGACCTTCGGCCCGTACTTGTCCTGCAGGCGGCCGGCGAACGCCATCATGATGCCGAACGCGAGCAGCGCGAGCGCGTACGGGACCAGCGCGTCGAGGGCGGTCCAGTTGAACGCGTGGTCCGCGAGGACCGCCTTCGACAGAGCGGCGGCGCCCTCCTTCACCGTGCCGTTGGGCAGCTTCGTCACCGTGACGAACTTGCCTGCCTCGGCAGCCGCCACCGGCAGCCCGTCGGCGCCCAGCTTGAACGCCTTCGTGAGCGTCGCGGTGACGACCGACCACGTGTACAGGACGCCGAGGGCCAGGTTGATGCCCAGGCCCGCCAGCGCGACGACGTACCCTTTGGCGGGTACCTTGTCGGCCATGCCAACCACTCCTTCCCCAGTTCCCATCAGCCTCGGGTCGCGTGACGTCGCCCGAAGAGACCTTTAGATGTCACGAGCGTACCCGGGCGGCAGCGGGGATTCCGCGAAGCGCACGCGGGCGGCGCTTATCCTCGGCGGGCGGTGCGGAGAGCGCGGTGAATGGCGGCGCGAGCGGCGGGAAAGGAGGCGCGTCAGCTGGTGTGAACGGGGTGATCGGGAGGCCCGCCGGGTGCTGGACGCTCTGGACGCGGCTCCTCGCCCTGCTCCTCTCCGGACGGCGTCCGCGGCACGTCGGAGAGGCGGCCCATCCCCCAGCGCAGCCCGTTCAGGCCGCCCGTCATCAGGCCCACGCCCCCTCCCGCCACGAAGGAGACGCTCGTGACGAGACCGAGGAACATCACCCCCATGCCGAGCAGCACGCTGAGCACGCTGGCAACCCAGAACCGGCCGCGCGCGCAGGCGGTGCGGTACCTTCGGCCGAGGGCGTATCCGACGAAACCGCCGCCCACCAGTCCGACTATCGCCCCGGACAGGGCTATCAGCTGATCGGTCACGGAGGATCCTCCTCGTTGGGCTCCTCATCCGCCGTGCGTCACTTGTTACCCGTCCAGCGCCCACCACGGAACGTGCCGCCACGCATCCCTGAGCTCCGCCGCCAGCCGGGCCGTCTCCGGCTCGCGTTCGGCGAGCAGCACATGAAAGTGCGGCGAGTGGTCCAGCCGCAGGGTGTGCACGAGCTCGTGCAGCATGACGTGGCGGACGAGGTCGGGCGAAAGGAACGCGAGCGTCCAGTTCAGGCTGATGTGCCCTCCGGCCGAACAGCTACCCCAGCGCGTGCGCTGTGCACGGACGCGCACGGCGGCGAACGGCAGGCCCTCCTCGTCGGACAGCGCGCGAATGAGCCTCGGCAGCGCCTCGGACGCTCGTGCCCTCCCGAACCGTCGCAGAGCGCGGGCGATCCCCGCGACGTCCTCCGCGTCGCCCGAGAGCCGCAGGACGCCGTCGCGGGCGCTCGCACGAATCCCCTCGGCCGAGGTGGGCCGGCACTCGACCACCCACGACTCGCCGATGCCGGGCAAGTCCACGCTGGACGGCCGAACGCCGCTCTCCGCCAGCAGCGCTTCGCGTCGCTCGCGCACCCGCTCCAGCGCCCGCTCGATCCAGCCGCGGCGCTCGCGGACGATGGCCGGGATGCGCGCGGCGGGAAAGCGCTTCGGCACGACGACGACGAGCCCGTCCCGCGCGTTCACCGTCAGGCGGACGCGACGTGCACGGGGGCTCTCACGCACGGAGTAAGCGGGGAGATCGGTCACCCAACGGATGCTACCGCGCCTCCGGGCCCGGCGGATAGGTGATGCTCGTGCCGTCTACCCCGTCCACCCTCGCGAACGGGGTGAGCGCGTGCGGCCGGCTCGAGGAAAGCGAGAGGATGTCGGTCACCTCGACGCCTCGCACGACGAGGGCGTCGGCGATCAGTGACCGGTGGCAGCGCCACGGGACCGCCTCCGCGCACATCATCGAGGTCGGCGCTGCGTTCGCCGCGCCGAGAAGCTCGCCGAGGGCCTCCGCGAACGCCGGCGTCTGCATGTAGTCCGCGTACCCCCTGAACGACGCGTTGCGCCAGCCCCCGTTGGGCGAGTCCTTCCGCGCGTGCCTCCAGCCGCCGAGGCCGGGGAAGTGCCGGTACGCGATGCCGAGAGCGGGCAGGGATCGCGCGAGCGCCTCGCGATCGAACCAGGGCACGTGCCGCGAGCGGGGCACGGAGCGCACGTCGGCGACCGAGGTGACGCCGTACCCCTGGAGCAACGCGGCGAGCTCGGCGAGCGTCCGGTCGGAGTGGCCGATCGTCCAGACCCTCACCGCGCCCCCTCTACGATCGCACCTCCGCCACGCACTCCAGGCACCCCACGTACGGGTCGGCGATCGGCCCGTGCTCCGTGCACCACGCCTCCACCTCGAACCGCTCGGCCAACCCGAGCGGCCGGCGGCGCACCGCCAGCGTGAGGTCGAGCCGCGAGCTTCCGCTGGCGGCCTCGATCTGCGGGACCGGGCAGCGCCGGCACTGCCGCGGCCCCCACGTCGCGGAACCGCTCGAGCGCCTGATCCTGCACCGGGCGATCTCGGCGCCCCTGTTGAAGTCCTCGTAGTAGTACGAGCATTCCCTGCCCGCGGGAGTTCTCATCGTGCGTCCCTCTTGATTCGCCCGCTCTTCGCGCGAGACTCGATCGTCCACTAGCATGCGCCGCGCCGAGAGACGGGGAGCGAGCGGTCTGCGGCCGCATCAGCTGCGAGCGGAGCGAGCCTGCTGGATGCGGCCGGGCGCGTGAAGCCTGCGGTCTTCACTGCGGCCGCATCAGCTGCGAGCGGAGCGAGCCTGCTGGATGCGGCCGGGCGCGTGAAGCCTGCGGTCTTCACGCGCCCTTCTTCTCGGCGAACCCGGTGACCACGTACGTCCCCGAGCGCTGGTCGATCCGCAGCTGCACGATCCCGAGGTTCTCGGCGTCCTCGAGCAGGTTCGAGAACGCCCGGTACCCGTAGCTGGCCTCGTTAAACGACGGCTGCTTGCGCTTCATCGTGTCCTTCAGCAGCGAGCTGTACATGACCGCATCCTCGCGCTGCAGGGCGCGCACGGTGTCGATCAGCAGTCGCATCGCCGGGCGCTTCGCCTTCGGGATCGCCGACTCCGTCAGCGGCGGTTCGGCGGGCCCTCGGCCGAGGTCCTCGTAGTAGATGAACTCGTCGCAGCTGTTGGCGAGCAGGTCCGACGTCGACGCCTTCATGCCCAGCCCGATCACGTTCTTGCCGTTCTCCTTGAGCTTGCTCACGAGCGGCGTGAAGTCCGAGTCGCCGGAGATGATCGCGAACGTGTCGATGTGCTCCTTGCTGTAGCACATGTCCATCGCGTCGACGGACAGCTGGATGTCGGCGTAGTTCTTGCCGGTCATCCCGCGCTCCGGGATCTCCATCATCGAGATCCCGTTGTCGTGCATTGCGGTCACGTACTGGCCGAAGCGGCTCCAGTCCGCGTATGCCGTCTTCGAGATGACCTTGCCCTTCTCGACGAGCCGCTCCAGGATGGCGGAGATGTCGAGCATGTCCGCCGCTCCCTTGCGCTTGCGGCCCCCGTCGCGCTCGTAGCCGAGCGCCAGGTTCTCGAAGTCGATGAACACCGCGAGCGAATGGGCTTCCTCGGCCATTCGGGCGTGCCTCCTCCCTGGGCTGGCGGAGAGAATCCCCGCTCTCCAGCGATACTACCACCCGAGCCGGTCCTACAACGGCAGCTGCTGCTGCCGCCGTCCTTCGTCCACGCGTGTCGGCGAGAGCGCGAGGATCGCCATGTCGTCGCCCAAGTCGCCTCGCACGTGCGCGAACACGTCCTCGAACACGATCTCGGGCAGCTCGCGCACGTCCACGCGCCCGAGCCCCGACAGCAGCACGAGCAACCTCTCGTGCCCGTACAGCTGCCCCTCCCTGCGCGCCTCGGTGATGCCGTCGGTGTACAGCAGCAGCACGTCGCCGTTGCCGAGCGTGGTCACCCGCTCCTCGTACGCCAGGTCCCGATAGGCTCCGAGGATGGGCGAGGTCACCGGCAGAAGCAGCGTCTCGCCACCCTTGCGGCCGATCAGCGGCGGCGGATGCCCGGCGCCGCAGTAGCGGAGCTCCCCGGTGACGATGTCGAGCACGCAGTAGAAGACCGTGACGAACGCGCAGCCCTCGCACTCGCCGACCAGCACCTCGTTCGTCTTCGCGAGCACCGCCGCGGTAGAGCCCAGCTCTCGCGCGTGGATCTTCACGGTCGTCTTCGTGAGGGCGGCGAGGGAAGCAGCGGAGATGCCCTTTCCGGAGACGTCCCCGATGATCGCCCCCACTCGGTCGCCGCCGAGGTCGAAGAGCTCGTAGAAGTCTCCTCCGACCTGCGCGCGCCGGGTGGCGGAGCGGTAGAGATGGCCGAGCCTCACCCCCGGGATCTCGTGCACCACTCCGAGCAGCGCCGTCTGCAGCGCCTCACGCGTCTCGCGCTCGATCGCCTGCAGACGCGCGTTCTCGAGCGCGAACGAAGCCAGCGTCGCGAGCTTGTCGGCGAACTCGAGCGCAGGCTGGGAGAACGGCGCCGTCCCCACGAGCAGCAGCAGCGCGGATATCTCGCCCGAGGCCGCGAGTGGGATCGCGAGGAACTCCCCCTCGCCCAACCGCCCGTCCGCCGGGCCGTGCGCGAGACTCCGGCGGGTGAGGGCCTCGTCCGCCCACGGGATCTCCTCGGTCTCGAAACGCTGCCCGATCAGCGTGTGCGGCAGGGACCGCAGATGGAGGGCGTTCCACCCGCCCGACTCCCGCACGAAGACCGCAGCTCCCGAGCACGAGACGCCGTCGGGAGCCTCCGCCGAGAGGATCTCGAGGATGTCGTCGAAGTCCGTCGTGTAGCCGAGCGTGGTCTCGATCCCCGTCAGCACGGCCGCGAGCCGGGCGCGCTCCTCCAGCGTGTCCCGGTGCTCGAGGTGGCGCGTGACGTCGGCGACGGCGAGCACCGCCGCGCCTTCCTCGGATACCGCGAACGCCCGCCACGCGCACTCGTAGCGCAGGCCGTCGGCTCCCCGGCACTCGCACCGCGGGCACGCCGAGGGGTCCGTCACGACGTTCTCGAAGCCGCTCGCAAGCTCGGCGACGTGCTCCTCGCCGAAGAAGGACGCGGCGACCTGCCCGACGGGGCGCCCCGCAGGCGCCGCCGGCGAAGGCAGGATCGCGCAGAACGCCGCGTTCGCGTGAAGGCAGGTGCCGTCCGCCGCGAACAGCGCGACTCCGAAGGGCAGTCCGTCGAGGATGTCCCGACCGGTGGGTGCCGACACGCGAGTCCCCCGCTCGCCGTGCGCCTGTCGCAAGACAGCATACGTCGCCGGTCTTGGGCTCGGCAAACGCGCGAAGATCAGCCTTCGGCCGCTCGGCCGCCCTTCGAGCACGGCTCGCAGCCCAGGGCGAAGCCGTTCTCGAGGCGGTCGAAGACGCGCTCGAGGAAGTCCCGGCAAGCGCACGACTCCTCGGGCGGGCACCCGGCCGACGCGATCAGGTCGAGGTAGGCGCGCCGATAGTGGGCGATCAGCGCCGTCCAGTCCTCCGGCCGAACTCCCCGGCCGTTCTGGACGCGCCCGCGGACGATGCCGTACGCCAGGACGGGGTCGTTCCGCGGCCCGTCGAGCTCGAGGTGCGCGTAGACGGCCTGGAAGATCGCGTCCGACAGCCCCCGCACCGACTCGCGCCACGCCTCGACCGACCTCGGCATGTGCTCGACGCCGTGCTCTTCGACCGCCTCCGTGACCGTTCCGACCAGCAGCTCCTCACTGCCGCCGATCAGGTCGCACATGCGTTCCAGGCACTCACGCTCTGCCGAATGCACCTCGAGGCCGTCCTTCCCCTCCGTCCTCCCGACTCTCTTCGAACCTAACATGTAGCACACCTCACTGACAGGCTGAAGTAGTATTAAGGGGACGTTCAACGTGACGGACGGTCAGGAGGGGAGATGCAGAGCCTCGTCCTCGAGGTCGCGCGCTGGTCGTCCATACTGCTGCAGTTCGCCGCGGCCGCGTTCGCGCTGCGCCTCATATCGGTCACCGGCCGCAGGCTCTCCTGGATCTTCATCTCCTCCTCGATCGTCCTCATGACCGTGGTCCGGCTGCTTCCTCTGCTCCCCGCGCTCTTCGGAAGGCAGACAGCCGCGCCAGACCCCGCGCAGGAGGCCGTCCGGCTGCTGATCTCCGTCTTCCTGCTCGCCGGGATCATCCAGATCGCGCCCTATTTCAAGCAGCAGCAGGGTGCCACCGCACGGCTTCGCGAGCAGCACGATCGCGCCCGCCAGTACCTCGACGTCGCGGGGTGCATGCTGGTTGGTCTCGGCATGGACGGCGAGGTCACGATGCTGAACCAGGCCGCCTGCCGGCTCCTCGGCGTGAGCGAGCGCGACGTACTCGGCGCCGACTGGTTCGAGCGCTTCGTGCCGGAGTCGAAGCGAGAGCGGCAGCGCTGGCGCTTCGAGCAGCTGCTCGACGGGCACAACACGGACCGCGACTACGCCGAGTACCCCGTGCTCACCGCGTCCGGCGACGAGCGGACCATCGCGTGGCGCGACTCGCTGCTGCGCGACGACGCAGGAGCGGTCATGGGCGTCCTGAGCTCCGGCGACGACATCACGGACGACCTCTCGGCCGAGAAGGAGCTGCGCTTCCAGTCGCTGCTGCTCGACAGCGCGACCGACTCCATCCTCGTTCATGACGCCGACGGCAGCATCGTGTACGCGAACGAGGCCGCCGCCGTCGCAAGGGGCTGGACGAGGGATGAGCTGTTCGCGCTGGAGCCGTACGGCTGGGTGGCGATCGACCCGGACGCGCGCGAAGCGCACACGCAGCGGGTCCTGCAGGACGGGTCGCACATCTGGGAGTCGCTCAACCGGCGCGAGGACGGCTCGACGTTCCCCGTCGAGGTCCACGCGCGCTCGCTGTTCTCCGGCGACAAGAGCCTCATCGTGTCCGTCGTCCGCGACATAAGCGACCGCAAGCGCAGCGAGGAGCTCATCACGAGGATGGCGTTCTTCGACCCGCTGACGGGCCTGGCGAACCGCACTCTCTTCGGGGACCGGCTCGGCATGGCGATCGCGCACGCCCACCGCGACAAGGAGGGCCTCGCGGTGATGTTCCTCGACGTCGATCACTTCAAGACGGTGAACGACACCCTGGGGCACGAGATCGGCGACGCGCTGCTGCAGGAGATCGCAGTCAGGCTGCGCGACCTCGTGCGCGAAGGCGACACGGTGGCGCGCCTCGGGGGGGACGAGTTCACTCTCCTGCTCGCCGGCATCTCCGACGAGGATACCGCGGGCGCGCTGGCGTCGAAGGTGCTCGAGGCGCTGCGGCCGCCGTTCGAGATCGGCGATCACGAGATACACGTCACCGCCAGCATCGGCATCGCGTTCTGCGGCCCGGCGGCGGACACGGCGGAGCGGCTGTTGAGGTGCGCCGACACCGCGATGTACCGCGCCAAGGAGAGCGGGCGGAACGCCTGGCGGGCGTACGACCCGTCGATGGACGAGACCGCGCTCGAGCGGTTCTCGCTCAAGAACGACCTGAGGCGCGTGCTCGAGCGCGGCGAGCTCGAGGTGCACTACCAGCCGCTCGCCCGTGTGCTCGACGGTCAGGTCACCGGGGTGGAGGCGCTCCTGAGATGGCGGCACCCCGAACGCGGGCTCGTGGGGCCGGGCGAGTTCATCCCGCTGGCCGAGGAGACGGGGTTCATCGTCCCCATCGGCGAGTGGGTGCTGAAGGTGGCGTGCGAGCAGGCGCGCACGTGGCACGACGCAGGCTTCCCGGGGCTGCGAGTGGCCGTCAACCTCTCCGCGCGCCAGTTCCTGCACGCCGACCTGCTCGAGACGGTCGCCGGCGCCCTCGAGTCCAGCGGGCTCGCGCCGGGCATGCTCGAGCTCGAGATCACCGAGAGCATCGCGATGCAGAACGCCGAGTTCATGCTGGACACGTTCTGGCGCCTGCGCGACATGGGCGTGCGGATCGCGATCGACGACTTCGGCACGGGCTACAGCTCGCTGGACCGCCTGAAGCGGTTCCCGATCCACACGCTCAAGGTCGCCCAGGCGTTCATGGACGGCGTGTGCGAGAACGACGAGTCCGCCGCTATCGCCACCACGATCATCGTTCTCGCCCAGAGCCTGAAGCTCAACGTGGTGGCCGAGGGGGTCGAGACGGACCGTCAGCTCGCCTTCCTTCGCGAGCAGGGGTGCAACGAGCTGCAGGGGTATCTGCTCTGCAAGCCGCTCCCGCCCAGGCAGCTGAGCCGCCTGCTCGCGAGCGGCGGCCTGCGTCTCTCCGCTGAAGGCGAGACCGCCTACGGCGCCTGACGCCGCCAGCTCCTCCACAGGCCGCGACTCGAGATCAGCAGCGCCGAACCGACGGCCACGTAGACGAATCCGAGCCAGGCGCGAGGGTGCGGGCCCACGAGGAAGTGGCGCAGCGTCGCCCCGCTCGCCATCATCACGCCGATGAGCGCCCAGCTTCTCAGCGGCAGGAAGCCCACGAAGGGCCCGGCGGGGTCGCGACGCAGGATGTGCGCGACGGTGCCCTCCGACATGCGGTCGAGCATCCTGGACTTCAGGAGCCCGAGGGCGAGGAAGGGCACGGCTAACGCGAGCCCGAGCAGCCCGTACCCCTGAACGTCCCAGGTCAGGCCCACCGCGGGAAGCGCGACCCCGACCGCCGTCCACATCAGGCCGGCCAGCAGCAGTTGCGTCCGGCGGCTTGCGGCCGGCAGGGGGCAACGCCGCGTCGTCGTCTCCCTCATCCGTCCCCTTTCTTGAGTCACGGCACGCCTGCCCAGCAACTCCTCTGCCGCTTCCCTCAAAGGAAGGATATATACACCGCTGTCGTAGGCGAAAGGACGGACGATGGCCACCCTGCTTCCCGACATGGCCGAGCGGTACTGGCAGCTACTCATCGACGGCGACACGGAAGGGCTGCTCGCGATGTTCGCCGGCTCGCCGAAGGTCGACGCGGTGCGCCCGGGCACGGCCGAGGGCGAGGACGAGGTTCGGGCGTTCGCGTCGGGGACGCATGAGTGGCTGGCCGGCATGAGCGCGCACGTCTCGCCTGTCCGTACCACGCGCGGTGACCTACGGAGCGTGGCGGAGCAGGAGCTGCACCTGCACCTCGACGACGGGCGCAAGCTCCACCTCCCCACCGCCGTGGTGGCGGAGCGAACGGACTCGCCCCGCCTCGAGCGCATCACCGTCTACCACTCC
>JAJZPX010000314.1 GCA_021811025.1 Actinomycetes bacterium | reverse complement strand
CACTACCCTGGTCGCAACCGATGGAGCGCTCCCTCTCCAAGAACGAGTCCCAGGTCGTCCTGGACCTCGAGTGGCGCGGTCAGAAGACCGTGACCCTCGCGGACATTCGTGCCGCGCTGGGGAGCTCCGAAGCCTACGCGCGCTTCCTCGCGCACAAGCTCGTTCGGAAGGGCTGGCTCGAGAGGCTGCGGCCGGGACTGTTCAGGTTGATCCCGGCCGAGCGCGGGCGTGACGGAGCCGCCCACACGTACCCTCACGCCGTCGGCTTCGCTCTCGTTCACCCGTAGATCGTCGCCTTCGGCACGGCGTGCACGCACCACGGCCTCACCGAGCAGGCCTTCGCCGAGATCTACATCGCCTGCCAGCAGTACCGGCGCCTCGAGACGATCCGCGGGACGCGATACGTGTTCGTCGAGGTGCGCCGGGAGCGGTTCTTCGGGTTCACGGAGGCAAACGTCCTCGGCGAGACCGTCCAGATGGCGACGCGCGAGCGCGCCCTCCTCGATGCGCTCGACCGACCGCAGTACGCCGGAGGCCTAGGGGAGGTCTCGCGGATGGTGTCCCGGTCCTGGGGCAAGCTCCCGTGGGACGCGCTGCTGGAGCTGCTGCGCAGGTGGAAGGAGTCGGCGCTCGTTCAGCGTCTCGGCTACCTGCTCGATCTGCATCACGTCGAGGTCTCCGCCGAGCAGCGCGTCGCGCTCGAATCGTTGGTGCGCCCCGGCAGCAAGGTCCACCTGGGAGCGCGCGGTAGGTGGGGAACGTCCGGCAAGCTCGTGCGCCCGTGGAACGTCGTCGTGAACGTCCCTCACGATGTGCTCGTGGAGAAGGGGGAACGGCTCAAGCGTCGTGTGACCTTCGAGAAGCCGGAGTCGCCCCGTGATAGCTGACAAGTTCGTCGACCTGTACGCACGGAACAGCGGCCTGCGCGACAAGCTCGTGGCCGAGCGCGACGTCGTGCTGACGTACGCGCTGCATGCGCTCGAGGTGGCGGGAGTGATGAAGCATCTCGCCTTCAAGGGCGGGACCTGCCTGCGGAAGACGGTCTTCGGATCTGCGGGGCGGTTCTCCGAGGACCTCGACTTCACGCTGAACAGCGACGATGCCGAGGACGACGTGCTGATCGCGCTCGTCGACGTGTTCAACCGCGAGCATCACGGGATCACGTTCCAGTTCGACGAGTACTACAAGACCGAGGGCGACACCTCGTTCGGTGGCGAGGTCGGCTACAGGCACGCATGGAACGGCGCAGGCCGGTTCCGGTTGCAGGTCAGCCTTCGCGAGCGGCCGACGCTCGCCGTCTCGCCGAGGCCGCTGAAGCCGCAGGCCTACTTCGGCTACCTCGAGTTCCAGCCGTTCGAGGTCCGGTCCCTCGACGTCATCGAGATGGCCGCCGAGAAGGTGCGCGCGGGCTTCCAGCGAGCGAAGGTGCGCGACCTGTACGACCTGCATCGCTTCGCGACGACCCCGTTCGACATCGAGCTCCTCCGCAGGCTGGCGGTGCTCAAGTTGTGGCAGGTCCAGGATCCCTTCGACGCGGATTCGTTCTTCGAGCGAATCCGCAGCAGCCGTTACGACTGGGACGATCTGCGACGTCTCATGAGGGCGAGCGAACGGCTCGACGCGAACGAGATCCTCGAGACGGTCGAGAGGCGGTTCGCGCCGCTGCGGAACCTCTCCGAGCTGGAGCGCGCTCTGATCGCCGACGCGCGGAGCGGCCGGAACGAGGCATTAGCCGAGCAGATGCGCACGGCTATCCGAGGTGCGTTGAGATGAACGCCCACCGCCCGCTCGAGGCGCGGGTGACTCCGCGGAACTGACCCCGCGGACTGGGTCCGAATGATCGTACGCCAAGCTGCGGTGCTATCCTGGCGTCGTGGGAGGAAGCGGTGGCGCGAGAAATCGAGATTGTCACCGGCGCGAACCGCGACCTCGTGACCTTCCTGTCGAACGCGGGTGCGCGGTTCTTTGTCTTCGGCGGAACCGCGACGAGATTCTGGGCTCCCGGCCGCCGGGCGCCCGAAGACCTCGACCTCATGCTCGAGCCGAGCGCAGCGATGCTGGTGACGATCAACCGGGCACTCGGTTCGGTAGGAGAGCCGCCGATTATCGCGACCCCCGAGGAGTTCACGCGTGGCAACCGCGGCGCCCCGTTCAAGGGGCCCGCGCACTCACTGAACGCCGACCTGCTAACGCCTCCTACCGGGGTCGACTTCGCCGAGCACTGGGCCACCGCGGAGGAGGCGACGATGAACCTGACGTCGGTCCCGGTTCGCGTCGGGTCCATCGACACGCTTGAGCTGCTGCTCGGGATCGGCCTGGAACGTGAGCCCGCGAGGGCCAAGTCCATCAGCGAGGACTTGGCTTGGCTGGCGCGAGCGAGGCGGGCGAGAGGTCGAGGCGGGCCTTGACGAGGAGCATCTCCGCGAAGATGTGCTCGGCGCGCTCGCGGCGGTCGGAGTGAACGTCGGGACGTGGGTCGCTGAGCGGTTCTGTGCTGGCTTGCGTTCGTGAAGTAGGTTGGAAACTTGGATCGTTGCCATGCACACGGTGAATCGACTCGGACTGTTCAGGG
>JAJZPX010000313.1 GCA_021811025.1 Actinomycetes bacterium | reverse complement strand
GCGAGGAGTGGCGATCGCCTCGAGCATCTTGCCGAGGATGAACGCGCGCCCCTCCTTCGCCTGCCGCAGCGCCTGGGCGAGGATCTCGTGCGAGAGGCCCTTGGCCTTGTTGTCCATCTGCAGCGCGGTGATGCCCTTCTGGGTCCCCGCTACCTTGAAGTCCATGTCCCCGAGGAAGTCCTCGAGTCCCTGGATGTCGGTGAGGACGGCGACCTTGTCGCCCTCCTTGATGAGCCCCATCGCCACGCCGGAGACGGGCGAGGAGATCGGCACGCCGGCGTCCATGAGCGCCAGCGTCGAGCCGCAGACCGAGCCCATCGAGCTCGAGCCGTTCGACTCGAGCACCTCGGAGACGATGCGGATGGTGTACGGGAAGTCCTCCTCGGGCGGGATCACGGGCGCGAGCGCGCGCTCGGCGAGCGCCCCGTGGCCGATCTCGCGGCGCTTCGGGCCTCGCATGAACCCGATCTCGCCGGTGGAGAACGGCGGGAAGTTGTAGTGGTGGATGTAGCGCTTGCCCTCAGCGATGTCGATCGTGTCGATGCGCTGCCATTCTGACAGCATCCCGAGGGTCAGCACCGAGAGCACCTGCGTCTGGCCGCGAGTGAACAGGCCGGAGCCGTGCGCGCGCGGCAGGTACCCGGCGGTGCAGCTGATCGGGCGGATCTCGGTGGTGGTGCGGCCGTCCACGCGCTCGCCCTCGTCGAGCACCATGGCGCGCATCGTCTTCTTCTCGAGTTCCTTCAGCAGGCCCCTGATGTCCTTCGCGGAGGTCTCGAGCTCCTCCTCGCTGAAGCTCTCGGCGATCTGCTGCTTGGCCTCGGCCACCGCGTTCTGGCGCGCATGCTTGTCGGGGTTGTGGAGCGCCTCGCGCATGAGGTCCGCCTTCGCGAACACGCGCTCGCGAAGCGTCGGGTCGGCGGCCTTAAGCGGGAAGTCCATCACATGGACGTCGAGCTTTGCGACGAAGCGCTCCTGCACCGCGCAGAACTCGCGGATCGCGTCCTGCGCGAACATCATGGCCTCGAGCACGTCCTCCTCGGACACCTCGCGCGCGCCCGCCTCGATCATGTAGATGGCGTCCTTGCTCCCCGCCACCACGAGGTCGAGGTCCGACTCGTCGGACTCGTCGAACGTCGGGTTGACGACGTACTCGCCGTCGATGCGGCCGATCCGGACGCCCGCCAGCGGTCCCTCGAAGGGGATGCCCGCGGCCATCAGCGCCGCCGACGCGCCCATGATCGAGATGACGTCGATCTGGTTGACCTGGTCGGCCGAGAGCACGGTCGCAATGACCTGCACCTCGTTGCGGAAGCCCTCAGCGAAGCTGGGGCGGATCGGGCGGTCGATCATCCTGGCGGTGAGTATGGCCTTCTCGCTCGGCCGGCTCTCGCGCTTGATGAAGCCGCCGGGCAGTTTGCCCGCCGCGTACATGCGCTCCTCGAAATCGACCGTCAGCGGGAAGAAGTCGAGATCCTTCGGCTCCTTGCTGGCCGTCGCGGTGACCAGCACCATGCTGTCGCCCTGCCGGACGACCACCGCCCCCCCGGCCTGCTTGGCCAGCTCCCCCGTCTCCAGAACGTACGACTTGCCGAAAAGCTCGAACCTCTCCGTTAGCTTCTCCACTTCGTTCACGCCTTCTTCCTCTTCGAACCTCTTGGCCGCCGAGGGCCCTTCCCAACGGCGGTGTATAGAACCGCAGGGCGGGTCTCCCCGCCCTGCGACGTCCAACCTGTCTCGCTAGCTTCTCAGTCCCAGCTTCGCGACTATCGCGCGGTATCGCTCGATGTCCGTCTTCTTGAGGTAGTTCAGCAGGCGTCTCCTCTGACCGACGAGCCTAAGGAGACCACGGCGGGTATGGTGGTCCTTCTTGTGCACCTTCAGGTGCTCGGTCAGATCCCGGATGCGCTGGGTGAGCAGCGCGATCTGCACCTCGGGGGATCCGGTGTCGCCTTCGTGCTTGGCGTTCTCGCCGATGATCCCGGCCTTGACTTCCTTGTCCAGCGGCATGCATCTCACCTTTCTTCTGGATACGCCTCCGCCCGAGGTCGGCGTCGGTGAGGTCGCCGATCCCAGCACGGGGTAGTCCGCACAGCCGCACGATGGTAGCACAGTACCCGCCCCGCGGCGAGGGAAAACCTCTACGATGCGCCCTCGAGCCTGGCGATCTCTCGCACCCGCTCGACGTCGCGCGCGATGGCCGCCGCCAGCTGCTCTGGAGAGGCGAAGCGTTCCAGAGGGCGGAGGCGCTCGAGGAAGTGCAGCAGGATGCCGGCGCCGTAGACGTCGCCCGAGAAGTCGAGCAGATGCGCCTCGACGGCGGCGGGTGCGCCGGCGAAGGTGAGCGGCGGACCGACCGAGACCGCGGCGGCGTGCGTCGCTTCGTCGAGGGTCGCGCGGCACGCGTAGACGCCGTCGGCGGGGACGGCGGCGTAGGCAGCGTGACGGACGTTCGCGGTGGGGGCGCCCAGCTTCCCGCCCACGTGCCGCCCTTCCTCGACGACGCCGCGGAGGCGGTGCGGACGGCCCAGCAGCGCCGCCGCGCCCACGACGTCGCCAGCGGCGACGAGCGCG
>JAJZPX010000018.1 GCA_021811025.1 Actinomycetes bacterium | reverse complement strand
CGGATGCCCTCGAAGACGCCGGAGCCGTAGTGCAGCGCGTGCGTGAGGACGTGGACCTGGCAGTCGTCCCAGTCCGCGAGGCGGCCGTTCATCCAGATCTTGTCCATCTTCGGCAGCGCTGCCATCTTCGCTCTCTCCCTCGTCCTCGGGCGGCTTCTCGGCCGCCACGCCTACAGCCGCTCCACCACCAGGTCGCCCATCTCGGCCGTGTTCACCACGACCGTCGTGCCCGGCTCGCCGGCGATGTCGGCGGTCCGGTAGCCCTCGTCGAGCACCTCGGCGATCGCCGCCGCCAGCACGTCCGCCGCCTCGGTGAGGCCGAAGCTCGTTCGCAGCATCAGCTCGACCGACAGCAGCATCGCCAGAGGGTTCGCTATGCCCTGTCCCGCGATGTCGGGAGCGCTGCCGTGCGACGGCTCGTACAGGGCAGCCCCGTCCCCGAGCGACGCCGAGGCGAGCATGCCGAGCGAGCCCGTGAGCATCGACGCCTCGTCGCTCAAGATATCGCCGAACATGTTCTCGGTCACCATCACGTCGAACTGCTTCGGGAAGCGCACCAGCTGCATCGCCGCGTTGTCGACGAGCATGTCGACGAGCTCGACGTCCGCGTACTCCTCGTCGTGAACGCGGTGCACGACCTCGCGCCACAGCCGCGAGCTCTCGAGCACGTTCGCCTTGTCGACCGAGTGCACGCGCCGGCTGCGCTTGCGCGCCTCCTCGAACGCGACCCGCGCGATGCGCTCGATCTCGGCCTCCGTGTAGTCGCACGTGTCGTACGCGCGCAGCCCGCGCTCGTCGCGCACGCGGGCCCGGTCGCCGAAGTACAGGCCGCCGGTGAGCTCGCGGACGATCAGCATGTCGACGCCGGCGATCGCCTCGGGCTTGAGCGAGCTCGCCTCGGCGAGCGGCTCGAAGACCCGCACGGGCCGGAGGTTCGCGTACAGCCCCAGCTCCTTGCGCAGGCCGAGCAGGCCCTGCTCGGGCCGAGGCTTGTCGGGATGGGTCGTGTCCCACTTCGGCCCGCCGATCGCGGCGAGGAGCACCGCGTCCGCACGCTTGGCGCGCTCCAGCGTCTCGTCGGGGAGCGGCGAGCCGGTCTCGTCGATGGCGGCTCCGCCCAGCAGCCCCTCCTCGAACACGAAGGTCGCGCCGAACCGCGCGCCGAGAGCGGCGAGCACCTTGTCGGCCTCAGCCATGATCTCGGGGCCGATCCCGTCCCCCGGCAGCATGCAGATGCGGAAGGTGCCCTCGCTCATCGGCCGGCCTTCCCGCGCACGGACTCGATGAGCCCGCCCTTCTCGATGATCGCCTTGATGAAGTCCGGGAACGGCTGCGCCTGGAAGGTCGCGCCGGTCGTCACGTCCGCGATCGTGCCCGCGTCGGCGTCGACCTCCACCGTGTCGCCGTCGCGGATGGCGTCGACGGCCTCGGACGACTCCATGATCGGCAGACCCGTGTTGATCGCGTTGCGGTAGAAGATGCGCGCGAAGCTCTTCGCGATGACGACGGACACGCCGGCGGCCTTGATGGCGATGGGCGCGTGCTCGCGCGAGCTCCCGCAGCCGAAGTTCTCCTCGGCGACGATGATGTCGCCCGGCTTCACCTTCGCCACGAAGCCCGCGTCCAGGTCCTCCATGCAGTGCTTCGCCAGCTCGGCGGGCTCAGAGGTGTTGAGGTAGCGCGCCGGGATGATCACGTCCGTGTCGACGTCGCGGCCGTAGCGGTGGGCGTTGCCGGTGAATCTCACGATGTCCTCCGTCCTGACCGGCGGTGGCGTTGGTGAATCATTCTAACCGCCCAGGGCGTTCATGCGAAACGCCTCACCGCAGGAGGGCGCGTGACCCCGTCCTCCTGTGACAGAGGAAGCATCCGGTGTCCGGCGGCTGCCCCTTCGCGTGGCATGCGCAGCCGGTGTCCCACGGCTGCGTCCGGTGCCCCTGGTCCCAGTTCGCCGGGTGTCCCGTCGCGAAGTCCGAGTGGCACTTCCGGCAGTCCGTCTGCTGGTGGCACTTCCAGCACAGCTGCTTCCCGCCGAAAGCGGCGACGGGGGCGTGCCCGCCGCTGATGAAGGCCTCGCTGTGCGGCATCCGCAGGCCGTGGCACGTGTCGCACTGGCGCACGAGGTCGTGACAGCGGCCGCACTGCCGTGACGGCACGTCGACGAGCGGGTATGCGATTCGGCCGGAGCCGAACGTGCTCGTCTCCGCGATCGAAGCCGCGGACGAGGCGGAGACGGTCGCAAGAGGCTGACTGACGTGGCAGGTGAGGCAGTCGGCCGACGCGGTGCGGCTGTCGTGACAGACGAGGCACGACGACATCGAGGCGGTGCGCGACCGCGAGTGACCCGCTTTCCCGTGGCAGCTCGTGCACGTCGCGCCCGCCGCGTCGGGCTCGACATGCGACATCCTGATGCCGCCCGCAACCGTCATCGTCGCCCGCATCTGCTTGTCGTGACAACGAAGACACGAACGCGAGTCGATGAGGGCGCCATGCGACGACGAGCCTTCCACCCTGGCGACGACCATGGAGACGCGATCGACAATGTTCTGCGGGATGCCCGTCAGCCCGGGCTTCTCGTGGCAGGCGACGCAATTCGCATGGCGCAGCTTCGCCGCCTGCGCCACGGTCGCCTCGTTCACGTGACACGTCTTCGCGCAGTACGCGTCGGAGCCGGTGATGACGTAGGCCGAGGCGAGAGCCGCGAGCACGAGCGCGAGGGGCGCCCATGCCCCCGCTGCCCTGAGCGCCGTGCGATGCCGTGTCGCCATCGGCAAATTCGGGGCCGGCGGCACGGCCGGCTCGTTGTGGGCGTCCTCGGAGCCCTCCTCGGAAGCGGAGTCGAACGATGTCGCGCCCTCGGCAGTCTCGTGTTTCGGGTGATAGTAGCCGTCGTCCTCACCCGACCGCAGCCGGTAGCGCCGAACCTTCACGATCTTCCTCTTGGGCGGCAAGAGCAGGATGAGCAGCAGAAGGAGGACGACCATCGTCGCGATGATCCCCATCGCGACGATCAGCAGCGTTCGGGCAGGATCGCTGGCTGGCGAGGCGACGACCCCGCGAATCGCGTCGATGAGGAGTTGCAGCTGCGCGGTCATCGCGGCGCTCCCCCCGATGACGTCGTCCGATTCCTGCCTACCGCAGCGAACCCTGGGTGCACGTGCGCCACGTGACACGCATCGCACGTCTGCCGGGAGTGACACCGCTGACAAACCGGGTTGTCGACGGTCTTTGCCACCGAGGAGTGCGACTTGAGGAAGTCCGAGGGATGCGGCATCGGGAGGCCGTGGCACGCGTCGCAGAACGCGGCCGTCTTGTGACACGTCAGGCACGACGCCCTGTCCGCGATCGCGGACTTGCCGTGCTCGCTGCCGAACGAGACGTCGTGCGGCACCACGACCTTGTGGCAGCGCACGCAGTAATCCTTCGCGTGGCAAGTGGAGCACGAGTCGAGCTTGCCCATGCCGTGAGTCCGCTGCCATTCCGGCCCGTGAGTTACCTGCCACGGTCCGGCCGCCAGCCGTTGCTCCGCGCTCTTCCCGACGTGGCAGGTGGTGCAGCGGGTAGAGGCGCCGCGCGCGGTGTGGCAGGCGATGCAGTCCTGCATCACCGGCTCGCGCTTCCACCGTATGACCGTTCCGTGCGGGACGGTGGAATGGCAATCATCGCACGACGCGCCCCGCGCGCAGACGGAATGACGTATCCGCAGCCCGTCCGAGCCCGACGACACGCCCCGCTGGATGGCGGAATGGCACGCGAGGCAGGCTTCCCGGCCCGTCTGGTTGACGGGTCCCGAGAGGCCGCGGCCGAGCAGCTGCGCAGGCAGCATCCGGCCGACGACGGAGGCGCCCACCGCTATTCGCGACACGGCACCTGCGGCATGACAAGCGGTGCAGGCGGTCGAGCGGTGCTCCGTCGCCGCTTGCGCCTTCGCAAAGCCGTCATGGCAGCTCACGCAAGCGATCTGGGACGACCCTGCCCACGAAGCAGCAAGCGAGAGCAGGCACAGCGCCGCGACCGCAAGCGTGGCGATAGCCGGAGGGGAGAGGGGCCGCTTCATGAATCCTAGGCTCCACTGCCTTGATGAAGGAACCTGTCAGTCAAGTCTACCAAATGCAAGATCCGCACCAGAGGAAGGGAGAGCGTTCGCGGGAGACGGGCAAGCCCGGGTAGAAGGACGGCCCCCGTCTCCAGGGGCCGTCCCTTCATGCAGACGTTCGGCCGGATGAAGGACCTAGAACGTGCTGCCGACGTTCGTGTGGCACATCTTGCAGTTGCCGTCGTGCGAAGGATCGGTCGGCGTGCCGGTATTGCCGGTGGAGCCCGACGTGTCGGCCTGGCCGTCGTTCAGGAAGTACGGCATGCCACGGGTGTAGTGCGGGAACGAGTTCCAGCTCACACCCGTCTGATTCACGCCGCCGGCAGTGTGGCACGCGCGGCAGGTGCCCGACCCGGAGGCGGCAACCTGGATGCCGCTGATCGTCACGCCGTTGTTGGTCGTTGTGGCACCAACGCTGTTGTCGGCGCCCGTAGCGTCGTACTGCGTGGCGATGCCACCGCTCGTCGCGGAGAAGGAAGCCGACGGAGCAGCGACCATCGAGTGCGACTTGAAGCCGGACGTGAGCGAGGTGTCAGCCGAACGGCTGAAGTTCTCGTGGCACTGCGAGCAGAAGACCGTCTGCTGCTCGTACTTGCGGCCGGGGGCGTTGGTCGCGGCGGCCTGGTCGACGAACAGACCAGCCGTGGCGCCGGAACCACCCAGGATCTCGGTCTGCGGGGCACCGGGCGCACCGTGGTCGTTGACCGCGATCCGCAGGATCTTCGGCGTGTTGTCACCCTTGTAGGTGTTCGCGCCGTGGACCGCGTGGCAGTTCGTGCAAGCCGAGTTGCTCGAACCCTTGTGGCCGGGACCAGTCCATGTGCCATAGACGCCGGACGCACCGCCGTAGAGCTGGACGCCACCGACAGCGGTGTCGATGTGGCAGTAGCGGCACGAATCCGCGACGGTGCTGCGGAGGAGCAGCTCGGTCTTGGAACCGGCGGTCCAGGGGACACCGCCCGTAGTTCCAACGTAGCTGGCCTGCGGGGCGATGTGGACGGAGTGGCAGACAGCGCACTTCGTGGTACCCGTCTGGTAGTCAGCGTGCGGGCCGTTCGAGTTGACGCCGGAGCCATCCCAAGCGACGTAGGTCGGGGTCGGAGTCCACGCGAACGCGACACCTGCGAACACGAAGATCAGCGCGGTGGCGAGCGCGAGGACGAGCAGGGCCTTCTTCATTCCAAACTCCTTCATGTGACCGGACAGAGAGTTTGTCATTTTCCGTAAACACCTCCTTCCGCGACGGTTTTATCCCTGCAAGGGATTCCACTTGAGCAATCTGAAACTAGCTTAACACTTGCTTTCGACATCTGTACATACCACTTTGTGACTCTCGGCGAACGGCACGGGACGCATTATTCATGCTGAGGCCACACGGTCCGTGCCGGCGGCCCCCGTCCGTCGCTCGCCTCTGCGGTTCGCATGGAACAGGAGCGCCGCCGCAACGAGCAGCAACAGGGGGAAGACGCAAAGCCACACGGGGGTGTCCGTCAGGCTCGTCCACGCGCGCGCCACCACGCTTCCACCCGTGCCCGGGATGCGGATCAGCTGGATTCTGTTGTTCGCAGTGTCCGCCACCGAGAGCGTGTCGCGATTCCGGTCGTACGCCACGCCTGTGGGATATCCGAATTGGCCGTCCTTCTGCCCGGCATCGCCGTAGCGCGCGACGATCTGCCCTTTCCGCGCGGGATCCAAGACGAGGACCTGGAACTCGAATGCGTCGGTCAGAATGAGGCGGCCTTTGGAGTCCTGGGCGAGACCGGTGGGCAGATCCATCCCCTGGTCGACCCCCCCTGTCGTGGGAGACGTGCCCTCCGTGCTCATGAGGTTGGAACCGACCTTGGCCTTGTGCCCCTGCACCCACAGCAGACGCCCGCGCTGATCGTACGCCTTCACGCGAGAGTTCTGCGTGTCCGCGATGTAGATGCTGCCGTCGCTCCCGATCGCGATTCCGTGCGGCAGATCCACCTGATCCTCGCCGCTGCCCCTGCTCCCCCACTTCGAGATCAGTCTTCCCTGCGTGTCGAAGACCCCGATGCCGTTCGCCGCAGCGACCGCAACCGTGTTGCCCTTCACATCCAGAACGACCGGGAGCTGCACCTCCCAAGACCTGAGGAACCTGCCGGAAGCTGAGAACACGTCTATCCTGTTGCTGCCGAAGTCGGAGACGTAGATTGAGCCGTCGTCGCCGATCGCTATGCCCTCGAGGGATGTCACCTGGCCGGGCGCCATGCCGATCGGGGGAGCGATGACCCTGCGCACCTGACCGTTCGGGGCGAATCCGACGATGTATTGCTTGCCGGACACGGTCCAGACGGTCCCGTCGGGACCAATGTCGGTCGAAGCAGGCGACTGGAGCATCTGCCTGGGCGAGTTGCCCCATGCGTAGAGCGAACGGATCCAGCTCATGCCATTCGACGTGCTCCCGCTCGGTGCCCCGGCCGGTTGCGCCATGCGTGTGACGACGTAGACGCCGGCTGCGAACAGCATCAGGAGCAGGACGAGCACGAGCGCCAGGGCCTTGCGGCGCCGCCCGTTGTCGACGTACTCGACGATCGTCTCCTCGTAGTAGCCCTCGCCGATTGGGACAACGGACGAAGTCTTCATGTCACGCTCGTCATTCACTCGACATCACCTCGCGGATAGGATTAGCACCGGCCTCACTCGATGCTACTTGGCCTTGAGCTGCTTGAGCCCGGCAAGCGCCGGAGCGTAGTCGGGGATGAACTGGAGCGCCTTCTTGTAGTCCGCGATCGCCTTGTCCTTCTGGCCGAGCCGCGAGTACACGTCGGCGCGCACGGACAGCACGTCGGCCGCCTCCCCGTCGAGGGCGAGCGCGGAGTTCAGCTGCTTGAGCGAGGCGTCGAGGTCGCCGCTGAGATCGTACGCATGGGCGAGATTCAACAGCACCTCGATCCGCGTGGTGTTGTCGAACTGGGAGTCGGTGACCAGCGCGTCGTTTTGCTTCATGTCGGCGATGACCTTCTTGCGCGCCGCCTCGTCCTCGGCGAGAGCCTTGGTTCCCAGCGTGACGGTGCCCTTGTAGTCCTTGTTCTCGAGGAGCAGCGTCATGCCGGCGGAGTAGACCTTGGTCCGCTCGAGCCCGACGACCTGCTTGACCGCCGAGTCGTACTCCTTCCTCGCCGCGTCCTTCTGACCGCTCGCGTCGAGCGCCAGGATGTACGCCTCACGAGCCTTCCCGGAGTTGGGCTCGGTGCGCGCGGCGTTCTTCAAGAGGATGAGCTGGGACTCGACAAGCGTCCGGGGCGTCGACGGTGCTAGGAACCCGCCCAGGATGGCGTACAGCAGCCCGACGAGGGCCACTACGACGACGAAGACGATCGCGAACGAGAGCCACCACGTGACCGGATCGCTCTCCGTCCGCTCGAAGACCCGTTCGTACCGGGCATCCTGCAGTTCGGGCATGGCGCAGATCCTTTCCTGGGACTCTCGCCGGAAGACGGCGGTCGTTCCGGCGACAACGCTCTCATTCCACAGTCGCCGGAGTTGCACATTAGCAGATTATGAACCAGCCTTACGAGACGACTTGGGGACGGGGCTCCGAACTGATCAATCACCCTACTCGGGGGAAGCGCGATTCAACGAAGAAACCGCTGGTAAGGCTACAGTCCCACAAGGTACTGGTCGACGGGAGCGTAGTCGTCGGTGAGTATCCTGGTTTCGGGAGGGATCTCGAAGTCCAGCCGATGTGAGGCGAGATCCGGCGCAACGCGTTCGATCGCGGATCTCAGGTCCAGCGCCGGATCCTTGCTGGCGATGATGCTCAAGTTCTGCCTCTCGCCGGCGCTGCCGGGATCCTGCACGGCGTATACCTCCACCCTCGGGAAGACGGTCTTCACCGTGGCGACCTCGGCGGTGAGGAACTTGCTGTCGGTACCCCGAATCGACGTCAACAGGTTCATCGCAAGGATGCCGTGACCGTCGAGAAGGTCGTAGCAGTGTCGCATCGACTCCCTCGTCGTCAGCTGATACGGGACGGACCCCTTGGACTTGAACGCGTCCAGCATCACGACGTCGTACGGACCGTCGGCCCTGTCGAGGTACGTTCTGCCGTCCTCAAGGATGATCCTCAGCCGAGGATCGTCCTTGAGGAAGAAGCTCGAGCGCGAGACATCGACAAGCTTGGGATCGATCTCGACGACGTCGGTCCGCGAAGCCGGATAGTCGGCGAGCTGGTGACGCGGATAGCCGAACGCCCCTCCACCGATGAGGAGCGTACGCCTCACATCGGGGACGAGCTTGAAGGCCGCATCATAGTACGCGAAGTACGGCACCATGACCGGCTCGCCGGTGTCGGCATAGATGATCGACTCGCTCCCCCCGTCGATCGTTGGAGAGAGCCCAACGACCGGGCGCATTGTCCGCGTGTCAGTCCCTCGCAGCATCATGTAGCGCTCGTACTGGGTGTCGAATGTGTCTATGGACGAGTGGGAGAAGAGCGCCGCTGCGGCGAGAGTGACCGCCCCAACCAGCAGCGCTGCGGCCCGTTTCGCGTCCACGGGCGCGATGAAGAAGGACGACAGGAGCATGGGCACGCCTGCGATCCACATGATGATGGCGTGGCTACCGATAACGGCTATCAGCCAGAATCCGGCAGCGAACGTGCCGACGATGCTTCCGAGCGTCGACAGAGCGTACAGTGAGCCCACTGTCGCTCCGGAATCGGAGACGGCGTGCATCCTGAGACGAATACAGTAGGGCGAGACCATTCCCAGGATCGCGGACGGCAGGCCGAACAGCACTATCGCGGAGCCAACGGCCTCCGTTCGGACGGCAGGGCCTTTCGCCAGGAGCGGGATCACCGTGCCTTCGGCGAAAGCGATTATTGAGATCGAGACCGAGGCTCCGACCAGAATCCAGAAGAGCACTCCTCCCGAGAGATACCGGTCGCCCAGGCGTCCGCCGAGGAAGTTGCCGAGCGCCATGAAGCCGAGCATGACGCCAATGAGGCTCGTCCAGACGAAGATCGAGTTGCCGAAGTACGGGGCGAGCAGCCTGGAGCCGACGAGCTCGAGGATCATGACGACGGCCCCGCACAGGAACACGACGCCCTCTACGACCAACGGAAGCTTGATCGCCGCGGGAACCGGCTCGCTCGCGGTCCGGCTTGCCTTCTCAGCGGTGTTGGTGACCGTCTCGGGAACCTCCTGCCGTTGCGCATCGGGTGCTGACGAGGAATCGCGCATCCAGCCGCTCGAAACTATAGCCGCGGAAGCGTGTTGCGACAACGGGTGCTGCAAGAGCCGGACCGAGAGAGGCCGACGCTCGAGCGTCTGAAGGGAGACGACGACGAACGGCATGCCACGGCGCCTCTCTCCCTACTCCAGGTCCTCCGGCAGCGCTATGTGCCCTGCCACGGCAGTGGCCGCCGCCACCGCGGGCGAGGCGAGGTAGACCTCGCTCGTCGGGTCGCCCATTCGGCCGACGAAGTTGCGGTTCGTCGTCGCGACGGCGCGCTCGCCTGCGGCGAGGATGCCCATGTGGCCTCCGAGGCAGGGACCGCACGTGGGCGTGGAAACCGCGGCGTTCGCGTCGAGGAAGACGTCGAAGAGCCCCTCGTCCATCGCCCGCCGGAAGACGTCCTGCGTCGCGGGGATGACGATCAGGCGGACGTTCGGGTGCACCTTGCGGCCCTTCAGCACGGCGGCTGCGATGCGCAGGTCCTCGATCCGCCCGTTCGTGCAGCTGCCTATCACCACCTGGTCGACGGTCACGTCGCGAGCCTCCCGCGCCGGCCGGGTGTTGCTCGGCAGGTGCGGGAAGGCCACCGTCGGCTCGATTCGCGACGCGTCTATCTCGACGACCCGCGCGTAGGAGGCGTCCGGATCGGACGCGTACGCCTCGTACGGCCGCTCCGCGCGCCCTTCGACGTACGCCTTCGTGACGTCGTCGAACGCCACGATCCCGCTCTTGGCCCCGGCCTCGATGGCCATGTTGCAGATCGTGAAGCGGTCGTCCATGCCCAGCCCGGCGATCGTGTCGCCCGCGAACTCCATCGCCTGGTAGAGCGCGCCGTCCACCCCGATCATCCCGATGACGTGCAGGATGAGGTCCTTGCCGGAGACCCACGGCTGCAGCTTCCCGGCGATCGCGAACTTGATCGAGGCCGGCACCCTGAACCACGCCTCGCCCGTCGCCATCCCGGCCGCCGCGTCGGTGGAGCCGACGCCGGTGGCGAAGGCGCCGAGGGCCCCGTACGTGCACGTGTGCGAGTCGGCGCCGATGACCACGTCGCCCGGGCCCACCACTCCCTGCTCGGGCAGGAGCGCGTGCTCGATCCCCATGCAGCCGACCTCCCAGTAATGCGATATGTCCTGCTCGCGCGCGAACTCGCGCATCATCTTCGTCTGCTCGGCGGACTTGATGTCCTTGTTCGGCGCGTAGTGGTCGGGGACGAGTGCGATCCGATCGGGATCCCGGACCTTCTCGACGCCGATCCGCCGGAACTCCCTGATCGCTATCGGAGCCGTCACGTCGTTCGCGAGCACCAGGTCGAGGCGGCAGTTCACGAGCTGCCCGGGCTGGACCTCCTCGAGACCGGCGTGCGCGGCGAGGATCTTCTCGGTGACGGTCATCGGTCCGGGCACGGGCTATCACAGCTCCTCGTGGACGGCGGGGGTCTGGCTGACGATCAGGCGGTTGAGTGCATTAGTGTACGCCTTGGCGCACGCGACGACGATGTCGGGATGCGCGCCCCGGCCGGTAAAGATGCGGCCGTCGGCCGCTCTAACGCGGATCGTCACCTCGCCGAGGGCGTCCGTGCCCTCGGTGACGGCGTTGACCGAGAACTCGGTGAGATCGTTCGGCACGTCGACGAGCTTGCTGATGACCTGGTACACCGCGTCGATGGGGCCGTCGCCGTGCGCGCTGCCGACGAGATGCTCGCCCGAAGGCGAGACGAGCTCCACGGTGCACGTCGGGATGCCGGGCTCGCCGCAGACCACCTGCACCTTCTCCAGCCGGTACACCTCGACCGCACGCTGTGCCTCGTCGGCCATCATCGCCTCGAGGTCGCCGTCGAAGACCTGCTTCTTCTTGTCCGCGAGCGTCAGGAAGCGCGCGTACATCTCCTCGAACGTCGCGTCGTCGAGCTCGTAGCCCAGCTCGGTCAGGCGGTGCCGCAGCGCGTGCCGCCCGCTCCTCGCGGTCAGCACGATCGAGCTCTCCAGCACGCCGACCTCGCGCGGGTCGATGATCTCGTACGTCGTGCGCTCCTTCAGCACGCCGTCCTGGTGGATGCCGGAGCTGTGCGCGAACGCGTTCGCCCCGACGATCGCCTTGTTGGGCTGGACCGCGATGCCGGTGACGCTGCTGACGAGCTTGCTCGCCCGCATGAGCTCGCGCGTGTTGATCCCGGTCGTGACGCCGAAGTGGTCGGCGCGCTGCTTGAGCGCCATCACGACCTCCTCCATCGCCGTGTTGCCCGCCCGCTCGCCGATGCCGTTGATCGTGCACTCGATCTGCCTCGCGCCCGCCGCCACCGCAGCGAGCGTGTTCGCCGTGGCCATCCCGAGGTCGTTGTGGCAGTGCACGGAGACGGTCACGTCCTCGATCCCCGGCACGTGCTCCATCATCCCGGCGATGAGCGAGCCGAACTCCTCGGGGTACGTGTAGCCCGTCGTGTCGGGGATGTTCACGACCGTCGCGCCCGCCCCGACCACGGCCTCGACCATCCGGTACAGGAAGTCCGGCTCGGCGCGCCCCGCGTCCTCGGCGTAGAACTCGACGTCCTCCACGAAGCCGCGCGCGAGCCGCACGGCCGCTACCGCGCGCTCGACCGCCTCCTCGCGCGTGATGCGCAGCTTGTCGCGCAGGTGGCTCTCGGAGACGCCGATCCCCGTGTGGATCCTCGGCCGGGCCACTCCCCGCAGCGCCTCGGCCGCGGTCTCGATGTCCTTCGCGACGGCGCGCGACAGCGCGCACACCACGGCCGCGTCGCCGACGGCGTCGCCGATCGCCCTGACGCTCTCGAAGTCGCCGGGCGAGCTGATCGGGAAGCCCCCCTCGATCACATCGACGCCGAGCCGGACGAGCTGACGGGCGATCTCGAGCTTCTCGGCAGTGTTCATCGACGCGCCCGGCGACTGCTCGCCGTCACGCAGGGTGGTATCAAAGATGTAGACCCGGTCCATCACGTGCCTCCTCACATCGCGGATGATCGACGTGTGAGAGCCGGCCGAGGCGCTACGCCCCGGCCGGCGAGGTAAGTCGCAGACGCGACGCGGGATGCATGTCCGCGAGGGGGCTCATCATCTCTACAGCTCCACGCTCCAGGCGTCCTCCATGCCGACCTCGCGCACGATGGCCGCCAGCAGCTCGTCCGACAGCGGGCTGTCCACGTTCACGCCCATCAGCGCCTGGCCGCCCTTCGTCGTGCGGCCGACCTGCATCGTCGCGATGTTGATGCGCGCGTCTCCGAGCAGCGTCCCGACCTTGCCGATCACGCCCGGCTTGTCTTCGTACAGGAAGAACGCCATGAAGTCCCCGGGCATCATGTCGAGGTCGTACCCGAACAGCGACACCAGCCGGGGCTCGTTCTTCTTGCCGATGAGCGCCGCCGCCACCTCGACCGGCTCGCCCTTCCCGGCCCCCGCGCGCACGGCCACCAGGTTCATGTAGTCGTGGATCTCGGAGCGCTTCGTCTCCGTGACCTTGATCCCGCGCTGCTCCGCGTAGTAGTCCGCGTTGACGAAGTTCACCGACTCGGCAGTCACCTGCTCGAGCAGCCCCTTGAGCAGCGACGTCCGCAGGATGCGCGTGTCGGTCTCGGCGAGCCCGCCGACGGTCATGACGTCGACCTCGGTGACTCCCTCGCGCGCCAGCTGCGCGACCATCTTGCCGAGGCTCTCGGCCAGCGGGATGTACGGCCCCACCTTCTCCATCACCTCGGGCGGGACCGGCGCGATGTTGACCGCCGTCGCGACCATGTGGCCGTTGAGGCCGGCGGTGATGAGCTCGGCGATCTGGTCGCCCGCCCGGTCCTGCGCCTCCTCGGTGGACGCGCCGAGGTGCGGCGTGACGATCACGTTCTCGAAGCGGAAGAACGGCGCGTCCGTGCACGGCTCGACCTCGAACACGTCGATGCCGGCCGAGGCGACCTTGCCGCTCTCCAGCGCCGCGACCAGCGCGTCGGGCTGGAAGATGCCTCCTCGGGCGGCGTTGACGAGCCGCACGCCGTCCCTCATCTTCGCGAACTGCTCCGGCCCGAACATGCCGATGGTCTCTTTCGTCTTCGGCAGGTGCACTGTGATGTAGTCGACCTTCGGCAGCAGCTCATCGATCGAGCGCACGAGCTCGACGCCAAGCTGCGCCGCCCGCTCCTCGGAGATGTACGGGTCGTAGCCGACGAGCTTCATCCCGAGGCCCCTCGCCCGCTCGGCCACGAGCGTGCCTATTCGCCCGAGCCCGACGACGCCCAGGGTCTTCTCGTACACCTCCGCGCCCGTGAACTTGCTGCGCTCCCACTTGCCGGCCTTCATCGACGCGTTCGCCTGGGGTATGTTGCGCGACTGCGCGAGCAGCAGCGCGATCGTGTGCTCCGCCGCCGAGACGATGTTGCTCGTCGGCGCGTTGCACACCACGATGCCGCGCTCCGTGGCCGCGGCGACGTCAACGTTGTCGATGCCGACCCCGGCCCGCCCGATGATCTTAAGCTTCGCGCCCGCCTCGATCACCGGCCGCGTGGCCTTCGTCGCCGAACGCACGACCAGCGCGTCGTAGGCCGGGATGACGTCGATCAGCTCTGCCTCGGACAGCCCCGTCCTCACGTCGACGTCGAAGCTCTCGCGCAGCGTGGCCACGCCGCTGTCGGAGATCGCGTCGGCTATCAGTACCTTCATCCGCTACCCCTCCATGAAGACGGCCTCGGCGGCCTTGATCCCGGCACCGCGCTCGAAGGCGTAGCCCAGCTCGGCGAGAGCCATCTCGAGCGCGGCGAGCGTGGTGATGATGTCGAACTCCCCGAAGTACCCGAGGTGCCCGATGCGGAAGATCCTGCCG
>JAJZPX010000312.1 GCA_021811025.1 Actinomycetes bacterium | reverse complement strand
AGCAAACATCCGGAACAGGCCGAGGATCAGCAAGAACCACCCAGACAGCGTGACGAGCACTCTCCAGTCACGCGTCCAGAGATTGTGCGCTCGTACGATGGCCAGCCCGGCCACGAACATCAGGACTCCGGAAAGATAGACCACCGGAGGAATCTGCGCGTCGTAGAGGTGCGGCTGCACGAGCGGGAACTCACCGGCGACCATCGCCATGATCGTCGGGCCAAGCAAGCCCGCAATCCGCTTCGAGTTCTCCACCGGACCCCCAAGTGGGTCAACGTTCAGCGCATAAGCTGCGGCTTAGCGCCTCTCTTCGAGCCTACACCTTCCGGCCGTCTGTTGGATGCGCGTGTTCGGCGTTGGCCTACCGGCTCAACACGACGTCGATGCCGTACAGCACCAGGTCGAGCTTCTTGTCCGACAGCTTGCCGACGCGCTCGGTGAGCACCGATTTGTCGAGGGTGACGAGCTGCGAGACGTTGGCGACGGAATCCTTGGGCAGGCTGGTCGCCTTTGCTGTCAGCGCGACGTTGCCGGGCGCTTGCGCCCACCGAAGGTTGCTCGTCAGCGGGACGCAGACGACCGTTGATATCTTGCTGCGGTTGAAGGAGTCGTTCTGCACGACGACCACGGGCCGCCGGAATCCGGGCTCCGATCCGCGGGGCTCACCGAGGTCCGCCCACCACACTTCCCCCTGCGAAATCACCATTCAGAACGCTCGAGGGTCCGGCGGGACGCTTCAGTCGTGAAGCTGTCGGGAGCCGCGCCCTCAGCGCACAGCATGTCGAGAGTCTCGGTGACCTTGTCAGCAGAGTGCCGGGCGACGTACTCGCGCACCGCGCGGCTGTACAGCTCGCTGCGCGACTTCTTCATCCGATGAGCGAGCGCTTCCGCCTCATCGAACACGTCATCAGGGATTGAGATCGCTGTCTTCATACCGGCAGTATAACCAGCCGACGGGCAGCGGTAAACCGCCGAGGACGAACGATTGGCCGACGTGTGGAGCGAGTGACGCGACCTGCCATACGCCCAACGTGTGCCGGATAAGCTGCTCGGCGCCGGCGAGCGATTACGACTCGCGCTTACCTTTCGAGGCGCCGAGTCTGCTTGATCCGGTTGTTCGGCGGGAGGCCGGGACCAGACGGATCTCGACGTCACAACCAACGGCCTTAGCATACTTCTTGAGAGTGCTGACGGAGGGCGAGTGCTTACCGGCCGTTCCCTCAAGGCGCGACACGGCGCTCTTGGTCGTGCCCATGGACGACGCGACCTGCTCCTGCGTGAGGCCCGCATGCACGCGCGCCGCGAGCAGTTCGCGCACGAGCAGGTACTCGTCCTCAAGGTCGTCATAGGCCTCACGGAAACCCTTGCGCTTCATGGCGCGCTCAAGGAACGCGTCATGGTCATGGGAGACGGGCTTGTAGATGTCAGCCACCACGGACCTCCTTCATCCTTCTGCGAGCTACGTCCAACTCACGCCGCGGTGCACCCCGCGTCTTCTTGATGAAGGCGTGCAGCACCACAACCCGCTTGCCGACCACGAAGCAGTACGGCGCCCGCCCGATACCCTCACGCCCGCGGGGCCGCAACTCGAACAGCCCAGCGCCCGTCATCCGAGAATGGGGCATCCCGAGATCGGGGCCGAACTCGACGAGAAGCTCGACGAGCCGCGCGTGGTCCGCAAGGATGCCGACGGGCCAGGACTCGACCTCATCCGCGACGCGCTGGTTGAAGTAGTCGACGGTGAACGGCATGCGCACAAGTTAGCAGATGCGCTAACTGCGGTCAAGCGCCGCCGACGAGGGCTACAACGAAGGTAGCGCTATCCTCTCCGCCGAAACCTGATTGTGCAGACTCGGAACTACCTCACGCAGTCCACATCTTGCCGCACACGCAGTCTACGCCTCGGCTTCTCCTCCGTCTTCCGCGGGCTGCATCCTTCCCCGCGTAGTACGCTACGCACATGCTCACGCTCCCCGACATCGCGCTTGCCACCGCCGAGCGCCACGCCATGCTGGCGCCCGGGGAGACCGTGCTCGCGATGGTGTCCGGCGGCGCGGACTCCACGGCGATGCTGCGGCTGCTCGCCTCGAGCGAGCTCGGCGCGCTCGACGTGCGCGTCCTGCACGTCAACCACCTTCTGCGCGGCGAGGAGTCGGACGCCGACGCGGCGTTCGTCGAGGCGCTGTGCGAGCGGCTCGGCGTGCCGTGCCGAGTCGTGCGCTACGACGTGTCCGGCTACGCCTCGGCCGAGGGCCTCAACCTCGAGGACGCGGGCCGCCGCGTGCGCTACCGCTTCGCGGAGGAAGAGCTGGACGCGGTCGCGGGGGCGGGCGAGGGGCGGATCGCCGTCGCGCATACGCTCGACGACAACGCCGAGACCTTCCTCATGCGCGTCGTGACCGGGGCGGGAGCGGGCGGGCTCGCGGGCATCCCGCCCGTGCGCGGCCGAATCGTGCGTCCGCTGCTCGACGCGCGCCGCGCCGACGTCGTCGCGTACCTGCGCGGTCTCGAGCAGGAGTGGCGCGAGGACATCACCAACGCCGACATCTCGCGCCTGCGCGCGCGCGTCCGTCAC
>JAJZPX010000311.1 GCA_021811025.1 Actinomycetes bacterium | reverse complement strand
GTTGCGGCGCGAGCCGGGCCGCGAAGGCGGTCCTGGAGCAAGGGGTCGAGCCGACGTCGGCGGGACCGCACAACACCGCGCCCGCCAACGCGGCGCAGAACGCCGTCGACAGCCTCAACGGCAGCGTCCAGCAGGCGCAGCAGGACGCACAGAACGCCGGGCAGTAGCGGCGCGGAGGGCTCCTCTCTGCCTCAGCGGGGCCCTCCGCTCGCGCTCGACTGTACGCCCGATAATGTGCGTTATGTAAAGTCGACAGGGCCCGCCAGCGCCGCGCCGGGAACCTACCCCTCGGGCTCAGCCAGGCCGCCCTCGTTCCCCGCGAAGTACGCCTGCTCGAACTCCGACCTCGTCATCGCGCACAGGTCGTCCTCGACGACGCGCAGCCACTCGCGCGCTTCCTCGGGGTCGTCGAACGTGGCGAGGACCACCGCCCGCTCGTTGTCGTCGACCGCCTCGACCCGCCAGACGTCGTACTCCTCGACGCGCTCGGCGGGCCGCCGCCTGTAGAGAATGTCGTCGCGCCAGTCGAGGTCGGGCACGCCGGCCTCGTCGAGCCGGACGAGACGCAGGCGGTAGAAGTCGTCGGCATTGCCTATGATGCCGGCCACGGCTTTCCTCCTACTTGATGACCTTGGTGAACGACTCGGACGCCGACACCCAGCCCGTCACGTCGGAACCGTCCGTCACCTTGTACCACGGCCCAAGCTGCCCCACGAGCGTGAGCTGCTCGCCTTTCTTCAGATCGCGGATAGCGTCGGACGAGCTGCTCGGGTCGCGCCGGAAGGTGACGTCCGAGACGATGAGGACCTTCGACGTGCTCGCGGGCGGGGCGGTCTTCGGCGTCGCCGCCGGCTTCTGCGCCGGCTTCGCGGCAGGGCCCGACGCGGCAGAGGCTATCTCCGAGCGCTTCGGCTTGCTCTGATCGGCCTGCCAGGCGGCCTGGCTCACCCGATACGTCCCGTACCAAGACAGCACGAGGAGCATGAGCAGGCCCAGTGCGACCCACGCCGCGAAGTGCTTGAGCGTTGCGAAGCGGCCCTTGAGGCTGTTCGTGAGATGCGGCTGCTCGACCATCGGCTCCTCCCCCTCCGCCATCAGATGTAGAGCCCCCCTCCATATACCGCAGGGTCGTGCACGCGGAACGCGTCGAGCAAAGGTTGCAGGTCCGCGTTGACGGCGAGCACCTGCTCCCGCACCTCTTGCACGCGAATCTCAGCGAGCGCGTCGAGGGCCGAGTCGGGCGTCGTCGCCTCCCCCACCCTGCCCGCCTGCTCGGCGAGCAGCCGCGCTGCGCGTTCCATCCCCTCCGCGACGGGCCACAGGCGCTTGGGCAGCGGCATCACGCGCAGATCGTCGGCAAGTATGCGCATTCGCGAGGCGACGTCCTCCAGCGCCCTCCGGTCGTCGCTGCCCGGATCCGACGCGAAGACCGCCAGCGCCTCGTCGTCGCCCATCGACAGATGCTCGATGACGAGATCGAGCCCGTTCGCGGCCGCCACGACCGCCTCACGCCTGCCGAGCAGGCGCACCAGCGACCGCCGGACCTGGCGCATGTAGAGGAACCGGCCGAGGAAGGCCGCCGCGACCGCCACCGCGACGACCCCGATCAATGCGAGGAGATAGACCCACCAGTCCAAGTCGAACCTCCCGAGGAGCTCTCGAGGGCTATTCCATGGTCCTTCGGTCGACGACACGCTTCGACTTTCCGGCCGTACGCTCGATGCTACCGGATTCTACCAGTGTCACCTTCGCATGCAGCCCGAGTACGGCATGCAGCCGGTCGCCGACCTCCTTCGTGAACTTCACGATCTGCGCCATCGTCTCCGGGAAGATCTCCTCGGCCACCTCGATCCTGACCTCGATGTCGTCGAGCGCGCCTTTGCGGTCGACCACGATCTGATAGTGCGGCTGAACGCCCTCGACCTCGAGCAGCACGTCCTCGATCTGGCTCGGGAAGACGTTCACCCCACGGATGATGAGCATGTCGTCCGTGCGCTGCCGGACCTTCCGCATCCGCGCGCTCGTCCGCCCGCACTCGCACGTCGAGGTGTCGATCGACGTCAGGTCGCGGGTGCGGTAGCGGAGGATCGGGATGGCCTCCTTCGTCAGCGTCGTCACCACGAGCTCGCCCTCCGCCCCATCGGGCAGCGGCTCGCCGGTGTCCGGGTCCACGATCTCGAAGATGAAGTGGTCCTCGGCCAGGTGAAGGCCGCACTGATGCTCGCACTCACCCGAGACGCCGGGGCCCATGACCTCGGACAGGCCGTAGTTGTCGGTGGCCTTGATATGCAGCCGGCGCTCGATCTCGTCCCGCATGCCCTCGCCCGACGGCTCGCCGCCGAACAGCCCCACGCGCAGCGGCAGCTTCGAGAAGTCGATCCCCATCCCCTCGCCCACCTCTGCCATGTACAGCGCGTAGCTGGGAGTCGAGATCAGGGCTGTCGTGCCGAAGTCCTGCATCATCATCAGATGCCGCTCGGTGTTGCCCGAGCCGGCGGGGACGACCGTGGCTCCGAGGCGCTCGAGACCGTAGTGCATGCCCCAGCCACCGGTGAACATGCCGTACAGGAACGCCATCTGCGCGCGATCGCTCGGGAGCACGC
>JAJZPX010000310.1 GCA_021811025.1 Actinomycetes bacterium | reverse complement strand
CGCGCTCGCCTCGCCCCGCGCGACCTCGAGCAGCGCGACCGTGCGCCCGCTTCCCGACAGCGGCTGCGACACCGAGCCGGGGTTCAGCCACAGCACGCCCTCCCGGTCCTCGAGGCGCGGCACGTGAGTGTGCCCCGTGACGACCACGCGAACGCCCGGCGGCAACGGTCGCGGCACGTCACCGGCGCGGTGCGTCACGAGCACGCGGACGCCGTCGAGCTCGAGGTTCGCGAGAGCGGGGAGCGGCGAGGCCGGATCGTCCATGTTCCCCTTCACCGCGATCACGGGAGCGACGGTCTCGAGCAGCTCGAGCACGCGGGGCGAGCCGACGTCTCCGGCGTGGAGGATGCGGCTCACGCCCGCGAACGCCTCGAGCACGGCGTCGGGCAGAACGCCGTGGGTGTCGGAGACGACGCCGACGCGCATGCAGGGGCTCCTGTCCGGGAATTCGCTACAGCCCGAGGGCCTTCTTCAGGCTCGGCACGCGGCGCCGCGACACCGGCACCTGCGTCGAGCCCTTGTCCTTGAGCGTCAGCAGGAGCGTGCCGCCGTACATCGGCACGACCTCCTTGACCTGGGAGAGGTTGACGAGGAAGCGCCGGTGGACGCGGAAGAAGCCGTGCGATTCCAGCTTCGTCTCGAGCTGTGCCAGCGAGATGGTGGAGAGGTAGCGCTCGAGCTCCGTGAACAGGTAGCTGTAGTCGTCCTTCGCCATCACGTAGTAGATCTCCTCGACGGCGAGCAACAGCTTCCTGCCGGCCTTCTCCACCGGCACCCGCTCGATGCGCGTCCCGCCCGATTCCGCAGGCTGCAGCCGCTCGAGCGCCTGTCGCAGCCGGCCGAGCTCCACCGGCTTGACGAGGTAGTCCGTCGCCGCAACCTCGAACGCCTTCACCGCGTGCTCGGAGTACGCGGTCACGAACACCACAGCCGGCTGGCGATCGAGGCTCGCGAGGACCTCGGCGAGCTGCATGCCGGACAGGCCGGGCATGTCGATGTCGAGGAAGATGGCGTCGAACGAGAAGCCCTTGATGAGCTGGAGCGCCTCGAGCGCGCTGCCCGCCTCTCCGGAGACCTCGACCCCGCCGGCCTCCTCCAGCAGGTAGCGCAGCTCGCTCCTGGCGGGCGTCTCGTCGTCGCAGATGAGCGCTTTGAGCATGGCGTCGACCTCAGTTGCCTACGGGAGCAAGCGCGACCGTGAGGGTGACGGTGGTTCCGTGGCCCTCTCGGCTGTCGACCGAGAGGCCGCAGCCGGAGCCGAAGTAGCCCTTCAGCCTATCGTCCACGTTCTTCAGCGCGATGCCAAGCCCCTTCCCGAAGCCCGGCTCGAGCACGCGCGGCAGGTCCGCGGACGGGATACCGACGCCGTCGTCCGAAACGCGCAGGTGGAGGGTATCCTCGAGGACGCGGTAGTCGATCCGCACGTGCAGAGTGCCGCGTGGCGGGAGACCGTGCTGCACGGAGTTCTCGACGATCGGCTGCAGCACGAACGCCGGCACGAGGACGTCGCGGATGTACGGAGGGACGTCCACCTTCACCTCGATGCGGTCGCCGAAGCGCGCCTGCTCGAACATCACGTACTTGCGCACGTACTCGAGCTCGGTCCGGAGCGGGATGAGCTCCTCGCTGCTCTCGAGCGTCCTGCGGTAGAAAGCGGCGAATTCGCGCAAGAGCTCGCGCGCCTTCGGCGGATCGGTCCGGATGAGGGCGGCGACGGTGTTGATCGTGTTGAACAGGAAGTGCGGGTTGATCTGCGCCTGGAGCGCCTTGAGCTCCATGCGGCATGCCAGCTCCGTCTGCCGTTCGAGCTCCGAGAGCTCGAGCTGGGTAGACAGGAGCTTGCCGAGGCCCTCGGCCATCGCGACCTGGGTCTCGGTGAGCTCCGCGGGCGAGGTGTAGTAGAACTTCAGCGTGCCCACCGGACCGCCCCTGAGCTCGAGCGGCACGATGATGGCGGACTCGAGCGGGCAATCGGCGCGCGGGCAACCGATGTCGTCGTGAGTCATGAGGATCCGGTTCTCGTTCTTCTCGATCGCCTCGTGCGTCGCGCGAGTGAGGATCGGCCCGCCCACCTCGTGGTGCCCCTCGGCCACGCCCGCGAAGCCGAGCACCGTCTCGGTGTCGGTGATCGCGACGGCAGCGGCCTGCGACTCCTGCAGCGCGATCTTGCAGACGGCGCCCGCCGTCTCATAGGTGAGCCCCCGCCGGAGCCACGACAGGCTCTCGTTCGCGATCTCGAGGATCTGGTGGCTCTGCATCGCCTGGAGGTGGTCGACACGCGTCCGCATCCGGGCGTACACGCCGTCGAGCGCGACGGCGGTGAGGCCGAGGATCGCGACCGCGACGATGGGCCGGTTGAAGCCGAAGAAGATCCCGACGGCGGCCAGGCCGCCCGTCACGGCGACCGCGCCCATCATCACGATATCGATGCCTGCGGCCTTGCGGTCGCTCGCAGCCACGGTTCCCGCCTTCCGCCTCGTTCGTTACGCCTGGAGCGGCCCCGACACGAGACCGAGCAGCAAACCCGGGACCTCCTTGAAGCCGGCGTTCCCGTACAACCGGCGCGACCGGACGTTCCCGGCCTGCGTGCACAGCGTCACGCGG
>JAJZPX010000309.1 GCA_021811025.1 Actinomycetes bacterium | reverse complement strand
GCCCGCACCCGAGTACGTGCCGGTCGCTCCCGTGGAACTGAGGTTCGACGACGACGCGTCGCCGATCGGCGTCCGCCCCGGGACTCGGACGTTCGAGGAGTTCCAGCGCGTGGCGGCGATCCTGTTCGCCGAGTACAGGCGGGCCAGGCCTTCATAGCGCTCCCTGCATGCGCCTCAGCACGGAGCGGCAGCGCGCTTCAAGTCGCTCGACCCCGAAGCCGATGTTGCTTTTGTGTCGGGACTCACATTCCCGGCTCGGCTTGTCGTTCGAGTAGTGACGGGGTCCGGAAGTGGCTGAAGCGGGAGAACGGCTCGGCCTGCTGCTCATGAAGGCCGGCATCATCAGCGAGCGCCAACTCGCCGACGCTCTCGAGGTCCACAAGGCCACCGCGAGCCCGCTCGGACGGGTCCTCGTGGATCTCGGCTACGCGAAGCAGGGCGCGATCCTCTCGATCATGGCTCGCCAGCTCGGCTTGCCGTACATCGACTTCGGGGAGCGGAAGCCGGAGCCGCGAGCGGTGTCCCTCGTGCCGAAGGACCTGGCGGAACGCTACACGCTTATGCCCATCGAGGTCGACGACGAGAACCGCCTCGTCGTCGCGATGGCCGACCCGCAGAACGTCCTGGCGCTGGACGACCTCGGCATCATCACTGGATGCGAGATAGTGCCGGCGATCTCGACGAAAGAGGACATAATCGCGGCGATCGAGGAGCACTACAAGGTCGCCGAGCACGTGAGTGACGAGGATCTCGACGGCACCGAGGACCTCTCGATGAGCGAGCTCGAGGCGATCGAGGACGCGACCTCGGACGCTCCGATCGTCAAGCTCGTGAACTACGTCATCACCAGGGCGGTCAACGAGCGCGCTTCCGACATCCACATCGAGCCGCAGGAGAGGGACCTTCGCGTGAGGTTCCGCATCGACGGTGTCCTGCACGAAGTGATGCGCAGCCCGAAGAGTGTGCAGCAGTCGATCATCAGCCGCTTCAAGATCATGTCGGACATGGACATCGCGGAGAGCCGCAAGCCGCAAGACGGCCACTGCGCCCTGACGATCAACCAGCACAAGTTCGACTTCCGCGTATCGACGCTGCCCACCGTGTACGGCGAGCGTGTCGTCCTCCGCATCCTTCGCAAGGACTCGATCATGCTGCGTCTCGAGGACCTCGGCTTCCTGCAGACGTCGCTCGACAGGTTCGGGGGGTCGTTCCGGAAGCCGTACGGCGCGATCCTCGTCACCGGCCCGACCGGCTCGGGTAAGTCCACCACGCTCTACGCGGCCATCAACGTGCTGAACGATCCCGCACGGCACATCATCACGGCCGAGGACCCCGTCGAATACCGCCTCCCCGGCGTGAACCAGGTGCAGACGAACGCGAAGGCCGGCCTCACGTTCGCGGGCGCGCTGCGCTCGTTCCTGCGCTGCTCGCCCGACGTGATCCTCGTCGGCGAGATCCGAGACCAGGAGACGGCGAAGATCGCCGTGGAGTCCGCGCTTACCGGTCACCTGGTGCTGTCGACGCTGCACACCAACGACGCGCCCTCGGCCGTCACGCGGCTCACGGAGATGGGCGTCGAGCCGTTCCTGATCGCGTCGGCGGTCGACTGCGTGCTCGCGCAGCGCCTCGCCAGGAAGCTGTGCAAGGACTGCAAGCAGGAATACCGGCCGAAGCCGCAGGTGCTGATCGACGCCGGGTTCTCTCCCGACGATCTCCCTGAGCTCATCTATCGCGCGGGAGGGTGCAAGCGCTGCGGCAACACCGGGTATCGCGGTCGGCTGGGCGTCCACGAGGTCATGCTGATCTCCGAGGAGATCGGGAAGCTCACCGTCGAGGAGGCGACGGCGGAGGAGATCAAGCAGGTCGCGATCGAGCAGGGGATGACTACGCTGCGTCGCGACGGCCTCGAGAAGGTGCGACGGGGGGACACCTCGATCGAGGAGATAGTGCGGGTCATAGTCTAGACCTGCTACTGTTTGCAGGGGGGAATCACTGTGGAACTCGACGATCTGCTCGTCCAGGTTCTCGAGCTGGGGGGCTCGGACCTGCACATCACCGTGGGGCTGCCGCCGATGATGCGCCTCAACGGCAAGCTCGTGCCTCTGAACGCCCCGCCTCTCGGGCAGGCGGACACAAGAGCCATGGTGTACAGCGTCATGCGCCAGGACCAGCGCGAGGCGCTCGAGCGGCGCTGGGAGCACGACTTCGCGCATTCGGTGCCCGGGAGGGCGCGCTTCAGGGTCAACGTCTACTACCAGCGGGGGAGCGTGGGCGCGGCGTTCCGCCTCATCCCCAGCGAGATCCTGACGTTCTCTGAACTCGGCCTGCCGCCCGTGCTTGAGGAGTTCGCGCGGAAGCCGCGAGGGTTCGTCGTGGTGACCGGACCGACCGGCTCCGGCAAGTCGACCACGCTCGCCTGCATGATCGACTACATAAACAGAACGCAGGAGCTGCACATCATGACGATCGAGGACCCGATCGAGTACCTGCACCGGCACGACCGTTCGATGGTCAACCAGCGCGAGGTCGGGTCCGATACCGAGAGCTTCGGCAAGGCGCTGAAGTACGTGCTGCGCCAGGACCCGGACGTCATCCTCATCGGCGAGATGC
>JAJZPX010000308.1 GCA_021811025.1 Actinomycetes bacterium | reverse complement strand
TCGCGCTGGTGGTCGCCGCGGGGCCGCCCGAGCTCGTCGGCGTCCGCGTCCCGCTCACGGAGCGCGTCACGATCGGCCGCTCGCCCGAATGCGACGTCGCCATCGCCGACGACTTCGTCTCCTCCGGCCACGCGGCGGTCGAGCCGTCGCCACGCGGTCCTCTCCTCGAGGACCTCGAGTCCACGAACGGCACGACCGTCAACGGCAAGGTCGTCGGGTACCCCGTGCCGCTCAGGGACGGGGACCTCGTCGAGATCGGAAGGGTCAAGCTGCGGGTCGAGCGGCTATGACGCCTCCGCGCAACACGCAGGCTTACGCGGGCGCGAGCGACGTCGGCCACGTGCGTACGAGCAACGAGGACGCCCTGCTGCTGGCGCCGCCGCTGTTCGCCGTCGCCGACGGCCTTGGCGGGCACCAGGCGGGCGAGGTGGCGAGCCGCCTGGCGGTCGACGTGCTCCTCGAGCACGCTCCGCGCCGCGCCGACGCGAAAGCCCTCGGCCGAGCGGTGCGCGCCGCCAACAAGGCCGTCATCGACGCCGCCGTCGAGGGCCGCGGCCGCTCGGGCATGGGCACGACGATGACCGCCGCGATGATCGACGGGCTGCGGATCGCGATCGCGCACGTCGGCGACAGCCGGGCGTACCTGCTGCATCGCGACGGGCGCCTCGAACGCGTCACCCAGGACCACTCGCTCGTGGCGGACCTCGTCCGGCAGGGCTCGCTCACCGAGGAGGAGTCGCGCGTTCACCCGAACCGCAGCGTGATCACGCGCGCGCTCGGCAGCGACCCGGCGATGGCGGCAGACACGCTCGAGGTGACGGCCAAGCCGGGCGACCGCCTGCTGCTGTGCACCGACGGCCTCTCCAGCCTCGTCGGGGACGACGAGATCGCCGAGATCCTCTCGCGCAACGGCGAGGCGAAGGAGGCCGTCGGCGCGCTCATCGCGACCGCGCGCCTCGCCGGAGGCCACGACAACATCACCGCCGTCGTCGTCGACCTGGGCGAGCCGGGCGACGCGCCCCTCGTGCGGCCGGACACGGCGCGCTGGGCGCGGCTGGCGCTGTGGCTGCTCGGGTTCGTGGCGTTCGTCGCTCTGGCTGCGGCCGGCGTCTACCGCTACGCCGCCTCGCGAGCCTACCTCACGTCCGAGAACGGCGTTGTCGCCGTGTACCGCGGCGTGCCGGGCGAGGTCGCGGGAATCTCGCTGCACTGGCTCGACTCGGTCTCGGACGTCGCGGTGATCGACCTGCCGCTTCAGGACCAGACGGCGCTGAAGCGCACCGTCCCCGCCGGAAACATCAACCAGGCGTACGCGATCCTGGCGAGCTACCGCGTCGAGGCCGCGAGGAACTCGGCGCCGCCGCAGTCGGTCCCGCTGACGACCTCGCCGGAGCCGACGGGCACTCCGCCGGCGAGCGCGCCGGGGGTGCCGTAGTGCCGCGCCTGAGCCGCCGCAACGTCGAGCTGCTGCTGCTGATCGCCGCGGCGCCCGTGGTGCTCCTGCTGTTCGCGCTGGTGCTCTCCGCGAAGCGGGAGGCCGTCGTGACGTGGCAGGAGCTCAGCGTGCCCATCGCGCTGCTGCTCGCGTTCCTCGTGGCGCACGTGGCCGTGCGCCTCACCGCGCCGAACGCGGACCCCGTCCTCCTGCCGATCACGGCCGTGCTCTCGGGCATCGGGCTGGCGTTCATCACCCGCCTCGACCCGCGACTCGCCGGGCAGCAGGTGCTGTGGCTGTTCGTCGGGGTCGGCTTCATGATCGCCACCCTCGCGCTCGTGCCGTCGCTCGAGCGCCTCGCCCGGTACAAGTACACGATCATGCTGGTCGGCCTGCTGCTGCTCCTGCTGCCCGCCGTCGCGGGGCGCGAGGTCAACGGCGCCAAGCTGTGGCTGCGCTTCGCGGGCTTCTCGTTCCAGCCCTCCGAGCTGGCGAAGGTCCTCATCGTGCTCTTCCTGGCCGCGTACCTGGCCGAGAAGCGGGAGGTGCTGTCGGTCTCGACGCACCGGGTGCTCGGGGCGTGGCTGCCGCCGATGCGGCACCTCGGGCCGATGCTCGCGATGTGGCTGGTCTCGCTGGTCGTGCTGGTCGCCGAGAAGGACCTCGGCTCCAGCCTGCTGTTCTTCGGCGTGTTCCTCGTGATGATCTACGTCGCGACCGGGCGCGAGGCGTACGTCGGCGTGGGCGTCGTGCTGTTCCTCATCGGCGCGACCGCCGCGTACTTCCTCTTCGGCCACGTGCGCACGCGAGTCGGCATCTGGCTGCACCCGTTCGCCGACCCGGCCGACAAGGGCTATCAGCTCGTGCAGTCGCTGTTCTCGCTCGCCGCGGGCGGGATGGCGGGCGCGGGCGTCGGCCGAGGGCTCGAGCAGCGGATCCCGTTCGTGACCACGGACTTCATCTTCTCCGCCATCGGCGAGGAGCTGGGCCTGCTCGGCGCGGCCGGGGTCATCGCCGCGTACCTCGTCTTCTGCCTGCGGGGACTGGCGACGGCCGTTCGGGCGAGGACCGACATGGCGGCGCTGACGTCGGCCGGGCTGGTCGCCGCGTTCGGGCTGCAGGCGTTCGTCATCATCGGCGGCGTCACGCGGCTCATCCCGCTCACGGGCGTGACCCTCCCGTT
>JAJZPX010000307.1 GCA_021811025.1 Actinomycetes bacterium | reverse complement strand
CGTCCGCCGGGACGCGGTCGCCTTCGGCGAGCAGGACGATGTCACCACGGACGACGTCGCGGCCGGGGATTCGCTGCTGCGTCCCGTCGCGTATCACCAGCGCGCGCGGGCTCGACAGGTCGCGCAAGGCCTCGAGGGCGCGCTCGGTCTTGCGCTCCTGGTAGAAGGTGATGCCTATGACGACGAAGACGAACGACAGCAGGATCAGCGCTTCCTCGACGTCGCCGAGAACGAGGTAGAGGGAGCCGCCTGCGAGCAGCAGGAGAAGCATCGGCTCCTTCACCACTCCGGCCGCTATCCGGACGAGGTTGCGCGGGCGCGCGGAAGGGATCTCGTTCGGCCCCTCCTCGGCACGGCGTCGGGCCGCCTCCTCCGTGGACAGGCCGGTGATCTCTCGTATGTCGCGCTCCGTCCGGTTCATGTCCCCACCAGCAGACGAGGCACCGACGTGTGCGATGCCCCGCCATCGAGCGATGCCTGCAGGATGATGTTCGGCCCAGGCCCGGGGCCTAGTCCAGATTGCGGCGAGAGCTTAGCGGCAGCTAAGCCGGCCGGCAACGCAAGGCGGCGTCATCGGGACCAGTAACGCCTCCTCCGGCCCCGACAGCGCCGCGCCACGTTTGGTACCCCGCTCGACCTGGGCGTAACACCCCACCCGCTCAGCCTCGCCGCTGAAACCGGTAGACCCGCACCAGCGTGGAACGGTCCTTGCCTCCGTTCCACGGCGACAGGTCATTGTGCACCACGAACACGTCGTCGACGTAACCTTGCGCCAACGCGGTCTGCCACCATCCCTCGACCGAGACTTCCGTGAGCAGCAGCCTGAACTTGCCATCCGTCCCAGGGCGGATGCCCCAGATCGACCCGTACTGGCAGTGGTCCCGCGGCGCGTCGGACGCCTCGTTCGACTCGTAGAACAGGTAGTCTCCGGCAAAGACCGGATCGAGAGCGTCGGGGGCGAGCAACCTGCGCCCCTTCGAGTCGGAGAGGAACAGATCGGGCCACGGCTTGTCCGGCTTCAGGACGGCCCAGGCAACCGCGCCGTCGTGCATCGCCGGGAAGTGCGACGGCATTCCGCCGCTCAACTTCGTGACGGTCGGCTTCCGCTCTCCGGGCGAGAGCGAGAGCACCTCCTCGGCCCCGCTCGTGGTCTCGCGCGTGACGAGCACACGGCGTTCGGACAGCGACAGCGTGTCGAACGGAGTCGCGGCCTCCAGCACCGTAGAGCGCTCTCCGGACGCGACGTCGAACCGCTGCACCCGCCCGGAGTACCCTCCCGCCCTCCGGGCGTTCGACAGCCACACTACCGCCTGCCCGTCAACGTGGAAGAGCGGACGGCTGCGCGCTCCACGATCCGACCCGTCGACGAGCACCGGCGAGCCGACGAGTCCCTTCGAGGCGTCGTAGCCGCACGCGAAGAGACGCCAGACCGTCTCCTCCGGAAAGTCCGCGTCCCTCGGCGAGACCTCCTCCCACGCCACGACGTCATCGGAGAGCGTGCACCCGGAGAAGACCAGGCCCTGCGCTCCGGCAACGGGCATCGACAGGAGCGACCGGTTCCGTCCGCTCGACAGGTCGAGCAGCAGCAGTTCGGTCGTGCCCCGCTCCGCGTCGTCCCTGGAGACAAGCGCCCGCTTGCTCGTATACGCTCTGACCTGGCACGATCCAGGAAGGCGGTACTCCACGAAGCGCAGCGGTGGCGGCGGCACGGTGGCCGTTACGCTCGGCATCTCATCCTCCCTTGTGGGAGCCGAGGGCGCCGTCGCCGGTCTCTCCGTGGGAACGCACGCCACTAGCGAGACCGCCGCCGCCAACACCAGGAAGCCCAGGGCAATTCTCGTCGACACCGCTCATCCCCCATCTCTCGCACGGCGCGGGCGGAGGGCGCCCTCCGCCCGCGCACCGGTTTCTAGCTGATCACCGCACGCCTGAAGTGGTTCGCGACGCCGTTCCAGATGATGCCGTTGCCGTACGTCCGGTGGCCGAAGGTCGAACCGCCTCCGGATCGCCATGACGCCTCGTTGTACGGGTCGTTGATCCGAATCGTGCCGTACCGGCCGTCGTACGCCTCCATCGGGATGATGTGCCCGGCGTGATCGTAGACGTAGTTGGGCCATACGCTCCCGTAGATCTTCACGTCGGTCGCCATCGGGTAGTGCTTCGAGACGATCCCGTAGTTCACCCTGTCCATGAAGGCGCTCTCGTTGGCGAGCGGGCCGTAGTAGTAGTACGACTTGCCCGTGAAGTACCGGAGCGCGTCATCGACCCGGCTGAAGTCCGTTCCGCCCGTGGTGGTGCCCAGGTAGTTCGCTATGGTCAGCTGGCTCGCCATCGTGCCCCAGTAGTCGTCGATGACCTGACAGGTCGCGGGCCCGCACCAGTAGCTGCGCTCCTGCGCATGGCTCGGAGTCCAGATGTAGTAGTACGGCGCATCGACGACTGTCGGCCTCACTCGGCCTCGCGACGTGCCCCGCGCGGGCGGACGCCCGGTCTTAGACCCCAGCCACGCCTCGTACCGAGCGTCCTCGAGCGCCTTTGCCTTGGCGTCTTCGAGCGTGAGTGTGTCCTTTGTAAGACGGGGATCGTCCCCCGTCCCGTTCGCGTGCGCGGCCGCCGGAGCGGCCA
>JAJZPX010000017.1 GCA_021811025.1 Actinomycetes bacterium | reverse complement strand
ACGTACACGCTGGATCAGGTGAGCGAGCGCGCCGCCTCTCTCAGGTCGGATGCTTCCGCCTCGGTGCGGGTGGAAGACGCGGCTGAGGTGCGGCAGCGCGTCCTTGCCGAGCTCCGCAAGCACGGCGCGCTCGCCTCCCAGGCAGCCGACCTCATGACGCGCCAGTTCCCACCGGTCACCAACGCGGTGCCGTTCTACGTCGAGGCCGCGACGGTCGAAGGGCGGCCGTGCTGGGTGATCGTCGAGTCCTGGGGAGGGCGAACCGGCACGCTGACGCTCCGCCGGCTCTGGGTGTTCGACCGCGACACCGCCGACATCCTCGCCTCCCGGACGTACCGCTAGCCCGCGGAGCGCTGGGGGCCTTCCTCGAGGGGGAAGAGGCAGGCGATCGAGTCGCGGTTGACGGCGAGGTAGCTCGGCTGGAAGACGAGCTCGTCGGTCTCGATTCGGAAGACCTTCGCGTCGGTGAGCGCGAAGAAGTCCTTCGCCTTCGAGTTGAGCGCGTCCGTGAGCCTGCTCCCCGACAGGACGTAGATGTCCCCCTCGACGCGAAAGGCCGCCATCACCACGACGACGCGGACCCGTTCCTTGGTAGCGTACACATGCCCCCCTCGCCCACCGGATTCCTCCAGGTTAGCCTGCTGCATGGACGCGTGCAACCGCCCGTACGGGTCATGGCCCTCCGAGAGCCTTCGTGAGGGCGAGCCGGACCCATCCCGCCGCCGAGATCTCCGCGACCGTGAGCGCCAGGGCGACGGCGAGCCACGGCCACGCGTCGCGCAGCCGCTCGGATCGGCCCTCGACCGCGGGCACCATGGACACCACGGCGAGGTTCGTGATCGTGAACGTCGCGAGGATGGCGCCCGCCACCACGAGCGGGTACGCGATCCCGAGGAACTCGAACGGCCAGCGGATGACGACGAACGCGACGGGGAGCGGCACCAGCCACAGCAACGTGGAACGCAGGTCGGCAGGAACGCGTCCGGCGCCGGGCGAGCGCCACAGCTGACCGTTCAGGATCGGCAGCATGAGCACGGGCATCGCGTAACCGGCGAGCAGGCCCGTGGCGAGGCGGATCTCGTTCGTCGTCGGCCGCCACCCCGCGTAGCTGGTGATCCCGTCCCAGGCCATCCCGCCGATGAACGCCACAGCGAGAACGACCACGGGCGCAGGCGGCAGCTCCGATGGGCGGTTGCGGCGCGAGAGCGCCCAAAGGACGACGAACGAGAGGACGAACCCGAGGTATATCCCCGTGTCGCGCGCGCAGACGGGCACCTGGTGACCGCCGGCGAAGAACGAGCGCGCCGGGAGCTGATGGCAAAGCCCGTAGCCGAGCAGATGCAACAGAGAGTCGAGCATGGGCCGTCCCGCCAACGAAGACGGCAGGCCGCTTGACGGGCCTGCCGCGAGCAGTCGGATGGTCGGGATGGCGGGATTCGAACCCACGACCTCTGCGTCCCGAACGCAGCGCTCTACCAAGCTGAGCCACATCCCGACGGGCCGCTATCATACACGGTCACGCCGACGCGAGCCAAGCCCTCATTCGGCCGCCGCGAGGCGCCTTCCGCAAGCGCACACGGTGGAGGCCCGCCCCGCACGCGCGGGACGGGCCTCCGTCATCGCCGAGGGCCCCGGAGGACCCTCGCCGTTCCTATCTGCTTGCCCTCACGTGACAGTGCGAGCAGTACGTCTCCTCGTGACAGGTCATGCACGCGGCCGATCCCTTCGCCCGCACCTGGACGGGGTGCTCCTGCGCCACGCCGACCTTCGGCACGCCCCAGGGCGCCTTGCCCTTGAAGCCGTCCTTGTGATGGCACGAGTCGCAGAAGGTGGAGACGTGGCAGCTCGAGCACGGCGGCTGCACCGCCCCGTACTGACCGCGAGGCCACTTCGGCGGGTTCGCCTGGAATCCCTTCATGTGCTCGCCGCCGTTCTCCTTGCTCGGCTGGGCGCCCTCGGGCGGCCCGAACCCGGGAGGATGCGGCATCTCGAGCTTGTGGCATCTCATGCAGAAGTCCGCCTTCGCCCCGCCGTCACCGTGGCAGTACGTGCACGGCTCCGGCGACTTCTTGAAGAGGCTGCTGTGGCCCGCCTGCGCCGTCAGGGACGCCCTGTGAAGCCAGTCGCGAGCGCCGTGCGAGGCGGGGACGACCTTCCGGGAGGTGTGGCACTGCACGCAGTCGTTCTTCTTGTGGCACTTGGCGAGACAGCCGCTCGCGTTCCCTGCGGCGTTGACCGACTTGCCGTGCTGGCCGAGCCACGGGTTGGCGTCGCTCGACCCCGCGTGATGGCAGTTGCTGCATATCTCGCGGAACTGATGGCAGTTCGAGCACACGCCGGAGTCGCGCTTGCCCGCCGTCGCGTGCACGCCCGGCTGGGACGCGTACGGGGTGCTGCCCTCCGCCGGATGCGGCATGTCGAGCTTGTGGCAGCCCTTGCAGAACGCGGCCTTCGTGCCGCCGTCACCGTGGCAGACCGCGCACGCGCTCTGGCCGCCCGGCTTGCTGAACGCCGCCACGTGCTTGGCCGAAGGCTTCGCCGTCTGCGGCTTGCCGTCCTTCGAGACGACCGGGTCGGGGCCGTGCAGCCACGACGGATCCTTGTGCGACGTCGGGACCGGCTTCAGCTTGTTGTGACAGTCCGCGCAGAACTTCGTGTCGTGGCACTTGCCGAGGCATCCGTCCACGCCGTTCTGGGTGACCGCGGCGGCGTGCTGCTGCTGCCACGGCACCTTCTGGTCGAACTTCCACCCGGCGACCTGGCCCTTGCCCGTGCCGCCCTCGTTGCTTCCGTGGTGGCAGTTGTCGCAGAACCACGTCTTGCTCTGGTGGTGGCAGAACTCGCACTTGGCAGCGGTCGCCTCGGCCTTCGACATGGCCGGGTGCCCGTTCGGATCGTTCGCGTCCTTCGGGTCCTTGAAGGACTCCGGGTGCGGCATCTCCATGCCGTGGCACTTGTCGCAGAACGTCGCCTTGACGTGGCACGTCTGGCAGTTGCTCACGGCCTGCATCGGCAGGATCTCGGACGTCTCGCCCGAGGACTCGCCCTTGGCGGCCTCAGCCTCCGCCTTGGCCTCCTCAACCCTCTTGATGTCCTCCTTGGCAAGCTTCGCGTGGCCCTCCGGATAGAAGCCCGCCTGGAGATGGAACTCCGGCTTCAGCTTGAAGTCCTTCGGGTGGCACGCGTTGCACTGGCCGGGCGCCTTGGCGCCGGGCTGCAGACCGTGGCAACGGAAGCATGCATCCATCTTCATGAAGTCCGCGTGCTTCTCGTTGCCGGGCAGCGTCAGAGTGAAGTCCTCCTTGTGCCCGATTCGGTTGTGACACACGGTGCACTGATAGCCGGCCTTCGAGTGGACCTCGTGGTTGATGACGATGCCGGCCCTCGGCGTCACCTTGCGGTTCTTCATGTCGTGGCACTGCGTGCACCGCTCCTCGCCCATCTCCGTCTTGCTGAGAGCGACCTCGTCCTCCGCGTTGAGCGGCAGCTCGTACTTGTTGGTCGCGGTCATGTACAGCTCGCCGAGCGCCTTCACCTTGTGGAGCATGAAGGTCACGGGATCGGAATTGACCGGCATGTGGCAGGCCATGCACGAGATCTTGTCGTGCGAGGAGTGGCTGTACGCGATGATCGTGTCGTCCTGCACCTTGTGACACGCGCCGGCGCAGAACCACCGGCTCGACGTGACGCCCAGCGTCACGATGAGCGCGGCTGCCAGCACCAGGACGGCCGTGCCCGTCCAGATGACGTACCGCGGCCGGCGCGCCGGATCCTTGAACCCGGCCAGGGAGATCCTCCGCATAGACATCTCTCCTTGACAGCTCGGTCTAGAAGAAACCAACCTGCCGGGCGATGGACCCCTCCCCGCCGGCATTTCCAACCTTACGGTAACGCTGCGGCTCGCGCAAACGATCGCGAGGGTATCAACTAAGGTTGGCCTCAGCTCCCGATGTCCCTGTTCGCCGCGGAGAGCCCTTTTCCTTCTCGCGCGAGGCCCGCCGCCGTCAGACGGCTCCGAGCGCGAGCACGAGCTCGATCTCGACCGGCGCCCCCAGCGGCAGCTCCGCCACCCCGACGGCGGCGCGAGCATGTCGTCCGGCATCGCCGAAGGCGAGAGCGAGCAGCTCGCTTGCGGCATCGGCCACCTTGGGCTGGGCGCGGAACCCTGGTGCGGAAGCAACGTACGCCGCCATCTTGACGACACTCTCCACCTCGTCGAGGTCGCAGACCGTCGAAGCGGCCGCGAGGCAGTTGAGCGCCGCCTGCCGCGCGCACGCGCGTCCGGTCTCGAGGTCGACCTCGGCGCCGAGGAGCCCGGAGGAGAGGAGCGACCCGTCGCGAATCGGGAGCTGGCCCGACGTGAGCACCAGCAGCCCGGCGCGCACGGCGGGGACGTACGCGCCGAGCGCGGCCGCCGGCGCCGGGAGCGCGTGCCCTGCGGCCGCGAGGCGCTCGGCCACCGTCTGCACCGCTAGCCCCCCGTGCCGGTGTCGGCGAGCTCGTCGAGCTCCATCAGCGCCACGGACACCTGGCGAGCGGACTCGGCGAACTGCCGCGAGACCTGCGCGACCTCCCGCATCGAGACGACCACCTGGTCCGAGGCGGTCCGCTGCTGCTGCGTCGCTATCGATATCTGCTTGGCCGCGTCCGTGGTCTGCTCGACCTGCGAGACGATCCTGTCGAGCGCCGTCGCCGTCGCCGCGGCGAGCTGCTTGCCCTCGTCGACCTTCTTCGCGGCCTTCTCGGTGGACATCACGAGGGCCGACGTCGACGCCTGGATCTCCCGCACCACGCGCCCGATCTCCTGCGTCGACTCCGTCACCGAGTCCGCCAGCTTTCGGATCTCCTCGGCCACGACCGAGAAGCCCTTCCCCGCTTCGCCCGCGCGCGCCGCCTCGATGGCCGCGTTCAGGGCGAGGATCTTGGTCTGCTCGGCTATCTCGTCGATGATCGTGAGGACCCGGCCGATCTCCTGGCTGCGCTCGCCGAGCGCCAGGATGCGATCGGACGCCTGCATCGTGGTGGTGCGTATCTCCTCTATGCCGCTCGCGGTGTCCACCAGCGCGCTCATGCCCTCTTCGGCCGAGGCCAGGGTGCGCTCCGCGACGTGCACGACCGATTCCGAGTTCTCCGCGATCTGCTTGCTGGTCTGGGCGAGCTCCTCGAGCGTCGCCGACGTCTGGGACACCGCGGATGCCTGCTCCGCCGCCCCCGAGGCCTGCTGCTCGGTAGCTGAGAGGATGTCCGCGGTCAGGTGCTTGATCCGTCCGTTCACCGTTCGGACCTGCGTGAGCGTCGAGGACGCGGCCGCGAAGACCCTGTCGAGCTCGGCACCGACGAGATCGGCGCGTTCGACGACCGCGACGGGCACGGCGAGGCTGCTGCTCGCGCGGCTGAGGACCAGGTGGAAGACGGCGCGGCTCGCCCGCTCCGCCACCCACCACGAGAAGAGGCCGACGAGCGCACCGGCGGCAAGGGACACAGCGACGAACGCGGCGAACGCCACGGCGCTTCTGGCTGCGACGAAGGGGGCCGTCACGATCGGGAGCAGGATCCCGGCGAGCAGCCCCGCGCCGAGCATGGCGAACAGCATCCTGCGGGAAAGAGCGCGACCCGTGTCGTCAGCCAACCCTCGCACTCCTCTCTCCGCGCACCCTCCGGCCACAAGTGTAACAAGCGGCTGCCCCGCCCGAAGCAGGAATCGGCATGTTGTTTGTTGGGACAATACCCGGTGGGGTATAATCATCAAGCGATGCCGGAACAAGGAGGGAATTCGGGATGACGAGAGCTGCCATCGATACCGCGAGATGCGATCGCTCGCCCAGCTGCGTAGCAGCGCATTTCTGTCCGCGCGGTGCTATAGTCCCTGTGCCGGGCGGTATGTATCCGGGTGCGAACGGCTACACGGTCGACGAAGCCGCCTGCACGGGATGCGGCGTATGCCTGCGGGCGTGCCCGTTCGGCGCGGTCGGCCTCGACAGATGAGGGATGACGAGATGAGCCAACCGGCGGTCACCGTCGAGGTTTTCGACTACTCCGACGCCACGGCGGTCTGCAGCAGCGGAGGTTGAGGGCCGTCGTGGTCTCCGGAGGAGATCACCGCGATCATCCGGGCCGAGGTCGAGCGGCGCTTCGGCGCGTTGGCGGCCGTGCTCTATCACGACACGAGCATACCTGAGGTCCGGGCGGAGCACGTGGATGCGGTCTCGCGCATCCACGAAGAGGGGCTGCTGTATCCGGTGACCTTCGTGGACGGCGAGCCGGTCTACGACGGCGCAGTGTCCCACGCCGTCATCATCAGGAGCGTGCAGACGAGGCTGGAGCAGCAGAGTTCCTAGGCGCGCGTCTCGAGCCAATCGAGGAACAGCCCCGCGAGGCCGGCCTCCCAGAATCGCTCCCAACCCGCCGCGCCGCCGCCGTTGCCGCTCGAGAGCGTCAGGTCATAGCGTTCGCGCACGCGAGGGTCCGAGAGCACCCGATAGGCCTCGTTGATGCGCTGCATGCGCTTCGTCGCCTCCCGACGCCGCTCCTGGGGCACGCGGTCGGGATGGTACTTCATGCAGAGCGCCTTGTAGGCCTTCTCGATGACCTCGGGCTCCGCGTCGCGGCTTACCTGCAGGGTGCGGTAGTGGTCCACGTCCTCGCTCCTCAGTGCTTCGTGCAGACGGAAGCCGGCACCTGCGCGGAAGGCAGGTACATCTCGATCACGTTGGGACAGCGCGGGTTGGAGAGCAGGAGCGTGTCCGCGCAGACGCGCACCAGCGAGAGCCGTCCGCCCCCCGCGTCCCCTTCGGCCGACGACCGCGACGCGCTCGAAGCGCCCGCCATCACGCCGTTCCAGATCAGCGCAGGGAAGCTCCCCCCGGTCACCTTGATCCCGTGAACCGTCAGCATCGGCACCTGGCCTTTCGAGTACCCGACCCACACCGCCGTCGCGAAGTCCTGGTCCCATCCCACGAACCAGGCATCACGGTAGGACTGTGTCGTGCCCGTCTTGCCTGCCGCCCACCGCCCGGTCTTCGCCGCCGTCCCGGTCCCGTGCTCGACGACCTCGTGCAGCATCTGCGATGCCGTCTCCGCCACCTTCGCGGGCACCGCGCGCCGTCCGCCGGCGTTCGGCTCGTACACCGTCCGCCCCTGCGGATCGGTCACCTTCTCGACTCCCGAGGGCGGCACGCGCATCCCGCCGTTCGCGAGCGTCCCGTACGCGCTCGCCATCTCGAGCGGCGAGACGCCGTATCGCAGCCCTCCGAGCGCGATCGCCGGATTCGGCTCGAGCGGCGTGGTGATCCCCATCGCTCGCGCGGTCTCTACGACCTTGTCGGGTCCCACCTGCATCACGAGCCGAGCGTACGCGCAGTTGACGGACCATGCCGTCGCCGCCCTGAGCGTCACCGATGGAGCCGTGGAGGCGTTCTCGTAGTTGTCGACCTTCCACACCCCGTCCTTCACGGCGACGGTGTACGGGGTGGCGTCGAACACGGCGTCCGGCGACACTCCCTGCTCGAGCGCGGGCACGAGGACGAACGGCTTGAAGGCGGATCCCGGCTGCCGGCGGCCCTGCACGGCGAGGTTGAACTTGTCCGTCCGGTAGTCCCTGCCGCCCACCATCGCGACGACGTGCCCGGACTTCGGCTCGAGGGTGACGACGGCGACGTCGGGGTCCCCGGGCGCGCCGAGGACGCGCTGCGTCGCCGCCTCGGCCGACGCTTGAACGCGCGGATCGAGCGTCGAGCGGACCTGCAGGCCGCCGCCGTACACCGCCTGCGTCCCCAGGCGGCTGATGAGATCCTGTCTCACGTACTCGACGAAGTACGGCGCCGCGGGAGGCGGCCGTTCGGGAAGCTTCGTCGGCACCTTCGCCAGCCGCGCCTCGGCCTCCTCCTGCGTGGAGATGCAGCCCTGCTCGCGCATCTTCGCCAGCACGAGATCGCGCCGCTCTCTCGCGTCGGGCGCGTTCGCGGTAGGCGAGTACTTCGAGGGCGAGCGGATGAGCCCGGCGAGCAGAGCGGCCTGCGGCAAGGTCAGCTCGGCCGCCGACACGCCGAAGTACGTCCGGGCGGCACTCTCCACTCCGTACGCGCCGTGCCCGAAATAGACGGCGTTCAGATACGTCTCCAGGACGCCGTCCTTGTCGGTCCGCGTCTCGAGCTGGTACGCGAGCAGCATCTCGCGCACCTTGCCGACGAGCGTCCGCCGTCCGCTGCCGGAGAGCAGCTTGACGAGCTGCTGCGTGATCGTGCTGCCGGCCCTCCCCGCGTCGGTCCCGCTCGCCCGCAGGATCGCCTCCCAGTCCACACCGTCGTGCTGGAAGAAGTGCGGGTCCTCGACGGCGACGACGGCGTCGCGCATGGGCTTGGAGACGGCGGCGAGAGGGACGACGTGGCGGTCCTCCGCACCGTGCCACTCCGCCAGCACGCTCCCGTCCGCCGCGTACACGGTCGACGTGCGGGGCAGCTTGAACGACGCCGAGCGGGCGTCGATGTCGGGGAGCGAGCGCGAGAGCGAGTAGAGGTACAGGCCGGCGGCGGCGACGAGGACGAACAGGAAGCCGAGGCCGACGATGGCGACCTCGAGGCCTCGGACGAGGCGTCTCCCCCGATCGATCCCGGCCTCGGACGCGTGGTCCCTCGGCTGTTCGGCAACCTCGGCCCGGCGTGACATCGTGTCGCGTGCCTTCATCGGCTAGAGTTGGAGCATGGAGCGTACGGCAGCAGGAGCGCCACGATGGTAGCACGCGACGACATGGGCCGGGACGCGCGCCTTTCGCTCGGCGCGCGGGCCTCGGGGCTCTTCCTCGCGTGGCGCCGCATCCTGTCGTCGGTCGTCGCGTCGATCGTGCTCGCCGGCCGGCGAGCGTTTCCGGCGATCGCGGGATGCGCCCGGCTCGCGCGGCTGCTCGCGGAGTTCGCAGCGCGGCCCGCGGCCGCTGCCGCCGATCCCCGCGCGCTCCGCTCGCTCGCCCGCGCGGGGCTGCTGTCCGCGGCGGCCGGGGGCGTGCTGTCGCTCGCGCTCGCGCGCCCGCTCCGCGTGCCCATGCCGGAGGCGGCCGTCGCTGCCGTCTGGACGCTCGGGTGGATGGGGCTGCGCCTCGGCATCATGCGAGTGGCCGCAGCGCGCACGTCGCCCTCGATCGTCCTCCGGGCGTGGGCGGCGGGGCTCGTGCCCGGAATCGCCGGCGTGACAGACCCCCTGCGCGCGCTCGTGCTCGTCCTGTCCGCCCGCCAGACTCTCGGCGCGCTGGAGGGATCGGGGGTCGAGCGGCGCGCCGCGAGGATCGCCGTGGGCTGGGCCTTCGGCGTGGAGGTGGGCGCGAGCGTGCTGCGCTGGCTCGGCTCCGGCCTCCTGCTGTACTCGATCGCCGTGCGTTAGCACTTGCTTGCGGAAGTGCTAGACCGAAGCCGCTTCCTCGACCGTCACGCCGGCGCTCCCCCACTCGGACAGCACGACGCCGGCGAGCACAACGAGCGCGCCGACCCACTGCGTCGCACTCAACCGCTCGCCGAGGAACGCCGCCGAAAGCGCTATCGCGAACAGCGGCTCGAACGTGGAGATGATCGCGGCCTGCGCGGCGCCGAGGCGCCTGATCCCCTCGAGGTAGAGCACGACGGCGGCGAACGTCGGCACGAGGACTATCGCGAGCAGCAGGCCCCAGACCGCGGGAGTCCACGCAGCGGCCGAGAGCGACTGGCCGATGGCGAGGGAAGCGAGGCCGATCGCGACCGCGGAGATGCCGAACGTGTACGCCATGAGCACGATCCTCGGGCGCCGCGACATGAAGCGGAACGAGAGCACGTTGAAGACGGCGTACCCGAGCCCCGCCCCGAGCCCGAGCACGATGCCGAGCCCGCTGAGCGTCGCGCGGGTCTCGAACACGCGCGCCACGAGCGCGCAGCCGGCGAACGTGAGCGCGATGGCCGCGATGCGCCGCCACGTGAAGCGCTCGGCCAGGAACAGCCGCCCGATGACGGCGACGATCGCCGGATACGTGTACAGCAGGACCGTCGTCACCGAGACGCCGACGAGCGGCAACGCGAAGAAGTAGCACAGCGAGGCCGCCCCATAGCCGGTCAGCGAGAGCAGGGAGAACCGGCCGACGTCGCTCGCGCCGACCAGCAGCGCTCTCGGCTCGCGCACGGACTGGAACGCCGCCATGAGCAGCGCCGCCGCCGCGAAGCGCCACGTGAGCAGCGCAAGCGGGCCGACGCCGGCGTCGTACACGAACCGCGTGAGTATCCCGAGCGTGCCGAAGCAGGCCGCCGAGACGACGACGAGCGCGAGGGCGAGCCTGCGATCCACGATCCTCCTTGCCCGGAAAGCGACAGCTGCCATTGAAGCACAACGCCCGCCGCGAACCTCGTGATAGACTCGCACGACGTGCCGAAAGGAGAGCGTGCATGAACAGCGGCTCGTCGCGAAGGCTCCTGCTGCTATGGGCGCCACCCGTGCTGTGGATGGCCGCGATCTTCACCTTCTCGTCGCTCACCGGCCCCGAACTCGCCCCCGTGTCGTCCTTCAGCACGCTCGGCCACTTCGGCGAGTACGCGATCCTCGGCGTGCTGCTGTTCCTCGCCGCGAGGGCGACGTGGGACAGCCCTTCGCTGGCCGCGGTCCTCGCTGCGATCGTCTCGTCCGCGTACGGAGTGACGGACGAGCTCCACCAGTTCCTGGTCCCTGGGAGGACGCCGGACCCGGCCGACTGGCTGACCGACACGGCTGGCGCGCTCGTCGCTATAGGCTGCGTGCTCGTGATCGAACGGCTCGCCACCGCCCGGAAGGACTCGCGGGACGCGCCGGACAGGCCGATACCGTAGTGCGGAGCGGGACGCTCGGCGTGCTCCGGCCGAAGCGGGCCGGCGTGCTAGAATGGCGGGGTTCGGCGACGAACGGGACTCTCTGGGCGTGATCCGATGAAGCGCGTAGCACTCGTCACCCCGCCGTACCACAGCGGCGTGGTCGAGACGGCGGGACGGTGGCCGAACGTCGCGTTCGTCTACATCGCAGGCGCTCTGCGCGCCGCAGGCTTCGATCCCGTCATCTACGACGCGATGACGGCGGGCGACGACCTGCCGGAGATCGGCCGGAAGCTGGCCGAGATCGCGCCGGACGTCGTGATGACCTCGGCCTATACTTCGTCCTATCCGAAAGCCGTGTCGCTCCTTCGCACGGCCAAGGAGTCCGTCCCCGGCGTCGTCACCGTCATCGGCGGCGTCCACGCACACTTCATGTACGAGGAGGTCCTCACGAACGACGGCGACGCCGTGGACTTCGTCATACGGGGCGAGGGCGAACGGACGTCGGTCGAGCTCGTGCGATGCCTGGACGCCGGGGACGACCCGTCGAAGGTGCGCGGGATCGCATACCGCCGCGACGGCCGCGTGACGGTGACGCAGCCGCAGCCGTGGCTGACCTCCCTCGACGCGCTGCCGGCGGCGTGGGACCTCGTCGACTGGGGCCTCTACGAGTTCTTCCCGCTGCCCGACACCAACCTCGCCGTCGTGTCGTCGTCGCGGGGCTGCGACCAGAAGTGCGCCTTCTGCAGCCAGCAGGCCTTCTGGCAGCGCCACTGGCGCGGGCGGTCGGCCGAGGACTTCGTCGACGAGCTGCAGATGCTGCGCGACCGCTTCGGCGTCGGCGTCATGATGCTCTCCGACGAGACGCCCACGCTCGACCGCGAGCGGTGGGAACGCATCCTCGACCTGCTCATCGAGCGCGACCTCGGCCTGCACCTGCTGATGGAGACGCGCGTCGACGACATCCTGCGCGACGAGGACCTCATGCCGCGCTACCGCGAGGCCGGCGTGCGGCACATCTACGTGGGCGTGGAGCGCACCGACCAGGCCACGCTCGACATGTTCAAGAAGAACACCCAGGTGGAGATGGGCAAACGGGCGCTCGACCTCATCAACGCGCACGACATCATCTCCGAGACCAGCTTCGTGCTGGGCCTCCCTCAGGACACTCCCGAGGTCATCGAGGCGACGTTCCAGCTCGCGCGGCACTACGATCCCGACCTGGCGTTCTTCCTCACGATCGCGCCCTGGCCCTACGCCGACATGTACCGCGACCTCGAGCCGCACATCGTGTCGAGGGACTACGAGGACTACAACCTGGTGGCTCCCGTCGTGAAGCCCGAGGCGATGACGACGGACGCGCTGATGGAGCAGGTCATCGACTGCTACCGCCGCTTCTACATGGGCAAGCTGGCGCGAGTCGGCGAGATGAGCGAGATGAAGCGCGACTACTTCCTCGTCACGATGAAGCTGATGATGGAGAACAGCTACCTGCGCCGGTACATGGGCGGCCTCGGCGAGATGCCGTCCGAGGTGAAGTCGCTGCTGCGGAGATGGGGACTGAAGCTGTCAGCGTAGGCGCGAGGGCGGGGGCGAGGGCGGCGGTCGCCGCCCTCGCCTGTATTCTCGATCCGGCCGGCTTGTGGCAACAGCTTCGCCGCCTGCCACGAGCCTCAGTAGATCCCGCTCTCCGCCGCCGACTGCGCCGACACGCCGAGCTGGCGGACCTTGATCTTGAAGTCGTGCGCGTTGTTCGCCATCGAGACGGCGTCGTCCAGGGTGATACAGCCGGCCTGGTACAGCCGCAGCAGCGACTGATCGAACGTCTGCATCCCGTAGTATTCGCCCTCCTCCATGGAATCCTTGATCTTGAAGGTCTGGGCGGGGTCGATTATGTACTCCTTGACGGTCCCCGTCGCGACGAGGATCTCGACCGCGGGCACGAGACCGCCGTTTATCGACGGGATCAGGCGCATCGATATGATGCCGCGCAGAGTGGAGGCCAGCATGAGGCGGATCTGCTTCTGCTGGTAGGGCGGGAAGAAGTCGATGATCCGGTTGATCGTCTCCGTCGCGTCGATAGTGTGCAACGTCGAGAGGACGAGGTTGCCGATCTCCGCGGCGGTGAGCGCGGCGGAGACGGTCTCGTGGTCGCGCATCTCGCCGATGAGGATGACGTCGGGATCCTGCCTGACGACGTGCCGCAGCGCGTCGGCGTAGCTGTCCGTGTCGATCCCGATCTCCCGCTGGTTGATGATGCAGCGGTCGTCGGTGTGCAGCACCTCGATCGGGTCCTCGATCGTGACGATGTGGCCCTCCCGGCTGTGGTTGATGTGATCGATCATCGCCGCCAGGGTGGTCGTCTTGCCCGAGCCGGCCGTTCCCGTGACGAGCACGAGGCCGCGAGGCTCCTCGGCGAGAGTGCGCACCACGGGCGGCAGGCCGAGCTCCTCGATCGTCGCGCGCTCGGTCGTCACCCGCCGGAGAGTCATGCCGATGCTGCCGCGCTGATGGAAGACGTTCACGCGGAAGCGTCCTACGCCCGCAAGCGAGTACGCGAAGTCGCACTCGGAACGCGTCTCGAAGCTCTGCCGCTGGCGTTCGTCCATCATCCCGAGAGCGAGCGCCTCGGTCTGCTGCGGGTTGAGCGGCTGGAGGTCGCGCATCACCATCAGGCGCCCGTTGAGCCTGATCGCGGGAGGGCTGCCGGCCTTGAGGTGGAGGTCGGAGCTGCCTTGTTCGGCCATGTACTTGAGGAACGCGTCGATCTCGGCCATCGTCACCTCCGCGCAGGTCGCGGCCGTGCCATTCGTCACCATCCTAGTATCGGACACGCGGACGGGCGGCATGAGGCTCAGGCTGAACGGAGCGCGCGCGAGGTGCAGCCGGCGAGCCCGGCGAGTGCGACAAGCCCTCCGACGGCCCCCACGACCAGCGGGATGCCAAGGCGCTCGGCCGCGGCCCCGGCGCCGACGAGACCGACGACGGTGAACACGCGAACGATCGTCACGCGAGCCGCGAAGACCCGTCCCCTGAGGGAGTCGCGCGTCTGCTGCTGCAAGAGCGTGGCCATCGGGATCTGGAAGCGCATGTTCGCGACGCCGGCGATCAGCATCACGGGTATCGCGAACCACATCGACGGCACGAACGCCAGCGACGCGAAAGCGATCCCGAAGAGCACCAGACCGGACAGGAACTTGGTGCCCGTGCCGCGCGAGCCGCTCCTCGCGATCAGCAGGCTGCCCACGAGCAGGCCGACGGTTATCGCCGTGTCGATGAGCGCGAGCCTGACGGACTCCACCGGTCCCGCGTGCTCGTACGTCTTCAGCGCGAGAAGGTAGCTGAGCGTGATCGACGCCGCGCCCCCCAGCACGGCGAACGAGTACACGCCGACGAGGTCGCGCAGCACGGGCGCACGCCAGATGTACCACAGCCCCTCACGGACCTCCCCGAGCAGGTCCCGGTTCGGGGACGCCCGATCGGGGGCCCTTCCCGCGTTCCTCGCGATGAGCGCCACGAAGCACGCGGACACGACATAGGTGGCCGCGTCGAACGCGAACGCGCCTGCGTACGAGAGCCTTGCGACCGTGAGGCCGCCCAGCGCCAGGCCGAACAGCTCGGCGCCGGCCATCGACGCGTTGTCGAGCGAGTTCGCGGCCATCAGACTCTCGGCGGGGAC